>NZ_BADV01000072.1:0-19940 GCF_000238895.1 Pseudoalteromonas sp. BSi20429
TAATATATGCTTCCTGTAGGTGCGAATTTACTTCGCGCTCATCTAACATAACTTTATCAAAAGCGAGGTATAAAACCTCACCTACAATATATGCTTCCTGTAGGTGCGAATTCACTTCGCGCTTATGTAATTTAATTTAATTTAATTTAATTTTACCAAAGCCAGATATAAAACCTCCCTACAACTTATATACGCCAATTACTAACCACTAATATATCGCTTTTTTCTTCCTTACTTAGGCGTTTATTGCTAACCTCGCGTTTACGTTTTTACTTAAACAAACTTTTGCTAACGGAATAATTATGCTCAAAAAAATATCACTGTTTATCGGGATGGCAATCAGTGCAAATGCTGTTGCTAAAGGTGGCGTATCACCTTATTTACCTTTAAATCAAGCCCCAGAACTTGAGCACCAAGTACAACGACTTTTAGCCGTAAGTAAAAACACACATATTATGAGCAAGCCTTATAAAGCGCACGATATTTATAGAGTGCTGCAAACAGTAAGGCATACTTACCCAGAACTATATCAAACACTTTCGTACCAACTTAGCCCCTACATTCAAAGCGATGCGGGTACATTTGCAAAAGTAACGCTTGCTGCTGGCACAAAAGATAAAACACTGCCGAACCAACGCGGCCAAACCACTAAAACCAACTTAATTGTTGAAGGTGGCGCTTACGCTAACTTCGGGCGTTACTTTGGTGTAAGTGTTGCAGGCATAACCAACGAAGACGAAATATTACCTACACAAAGTTTTTTTTACCTTGGTAATAAATACGCGCAGTTAGATGTAGGTTACCGCGAACATTGGTACTCACCTTTTAACGACAGTGCCATGCTATTAAGCACACAAGCTAAAACAACGCCTTCTATAACGCTTAGTAATGTAGAGCCAATAACCAGCTTTAATATTCGTTACGATATGTTTATTAGTAAAATGACAGAACAACGTGGGATCCGTAAAGGTAACTACGACCCTGTAAACGGTAATGAATTTACACCCGGTAAGCCTTATTTATTTGGTTTACATACCAGTTTTGCAGCAACAGATAATCTAACAATAGGCCTAAGCCGCTTAATGCAGTTTGGTGGTGGTCCGCGTAGTGTTACGTTAAAAGACTTTGCAGAAGGCTTTTTTACCCCTGGCAGCAAAGATAATATAACCAGGTCGGATGCAGAGGAAGTTGATGCAGACTTTGAGCTTGGAGATCAACTAGGCTCTATAACATTCACTTACAATAACAGTATTTATGCACTGCCTTATGAGTTATATGGTGAAGTAGCACTTGAAGACACATTAGGTGGCTCTCGCAATAATGCATATAGCTTTGGTGTTTATTTACCTTTTATTGCTAACAACCACAGCTTACGTTTTGAGCACAGTAACTGGCAAAAGAGCTGGTATGCAAATAGTATATATAAAGATGGTAACCGTAATTCTGGCAATGTAATTGGCCACTGGGCGGGTGATGAACACGACTACACCGACTACACTCCGGCTAAATCTATGAGCGTAAACTGGCATTGGCAATTAAGTAAAATAGAAAGCTTAAATACCACCATTCGCATGCTTGAAAATAAACGTGATGGTTATAAAACAAGTTACGAGCTGCAAACGGCATACACACGTAAGTTAAGTAAACCAATAATGGGCGCTAAAAGTTGGGGAGCTGAGCTGTATCAAGGCAAGGATGTATACGGGGAAACGTTTGCTAGATTAGGTGTATTTGCCAATTTTTAACACCCTGTAGGTGCGAATTTACTTCGCGCTCATCTAATTTCACTTTACCAAAAGCGAGGTATAAAACCTCACCTACAATATATGCACCCTGTAGGTGCGAATTTACTTCGCGCTCATCTAACCTAACTTTACCAAAAGCGAGGTATAAAACCTCACCTACAATATATGCACTCTGTAGGTGCGAATTTACTTCGCACTCATCTAACCTAACTTTACCAAAAGCGAGGTATAAAACCTCACCTACAATATATCCCCCCTGTAGGTGCGAATTTATTTCGCGCTCATCTAACCTAACTTTATTTAAGCCAATAAAAAACACTGCCTCAAATTGAAAACAGTGTTTTTAAATGACTTACAAATTGTAACCTTTATTTATAAAAGCTTTTGTACCACTTAATAAGCTCACTTACGCCTTGCTTAACACCAACTTGCGCTTTATAGCCTGTTGCATTAAATAAATCTGTAGTATCAGCATAAGTTTTATAAACATCGCCGGCTTGCATTTCAGGGAAGTTCTTTTTAGCTTCAGTGCCTAGTTCAGCTTCAATAGCTTATACCTAGCCTTTAAACTTTGTTTATTAATCACTACCAAATAAATCGCGAGTATAAACTTTGTCAGCAATATCACTCAACTCTTCAACCATGCGGTTAGATACAACAACGTCAGATATTTGCTTAAACTCATTTAAGTCTTTAATTACACGAGAGTGATAAAACTCATTTTCTTCAAGTACTGGTTCGTAAACTACAACCTCAATACCTTTAGCTTTAATGCGCTTCATAATGCCTTGAATAGCAGAAGCTCTAAAGTTATCAGACCCTGTTTTCATTACTAGACGATATACACCAACCACTTTAGGGCTGCGCTTAATTATTGAGTCTGCAATAAAGTCCTTACGCGTAGTATTAGCATCTACAATTGCACCAATAATATTATTTGGTACATTTGCATAGTTTGCACGTAGTTGCTTAGTGTCTTTTGGTAAGCAGTAACCACCGTAACCAAATGATGGATTATTGTAATGGCTACCAATGCGAGGGTCTAAGCTAACACCCTGTATAATTTGCTTAGAGTTTAAGCCATGTGCTTCAGCGTAGCTATCAAGCTCATTAAAATAAGCAACGCGCATTGCTAAGTAAGTATTTGAGAATAACTTAATAGCTTCGGCTTCAGTTGAGTCGGTAAACAGTACTTCAATATCTTCTTTTATAGCGCCTTGCTTAAGTAAGCTTGCAAACACAGTTGCGCGCTCACTTTGCTCACCAACAACAATACGTGATGGGTATAAGTTATCGTGTAGTGCTTTACCTTCACGTAAAAATTCTGGCGAAAATATTAAGTTATTAATACCAAGTTTTTCTTTTATACCTTGCGTAAAGCCAACAGGTACCGTCGATTTAATAACCATAACTGCATTTGGGTTATGCGCTGTGGCATCTTTAATTACAGCCTCTACAGAGTTTGTATTAAAGTAATTATTTTCTACATCGTAATCAGTGGGTGTAGCAATAATTACAAAGTCAGCATTTTTATAGGCTGCTACTTTGTCGGTAGTAGCTGTAAAATTTAAGTCGCTGCGAGTTAAAAACTCACTAATTTCGGTATCAACTATTGGTGATTTTTTATCATTCAATAGCGCTATTTTTTGTTCGTCTATATCTAATGCAACCACTTCATTGTGTTGTGCTAGCAACATAGCGTTAGAAAGGCCTACATAGCCTGTACCTACTACGGCAATTTTCATATTAATCCTTTAAGGTTAGTTAATAAGTAATAAAATGATTCTATCAGAGTTATAAATTAGGCTCTAGCTAAAAGACTTTAGCTAGAATGTAATATCGAATATATTACTAAATATTTTTTGCAGAATAATATGGGTAAGAGCAGGATGAACATATTGAAATATACACCAAGTAGTAGATGCTAATTCCCTTCATTCTTATTTTATTTAACCTCATTAAAAGCGAGGTATAAAACCTCACCTAAAATATACGTAAACTTTAGAGGCTACTTACTTTGCACTTGTACAGTTTATATTATTAACTGCTTATGTTAACTATATTATCTTTTGCGACATCCTCAACTAACTTTTTAGCCTTAGCATTCCAAACTAAATCACATATACCATCCGTTGGGTTAAAGCCTGTTGGTGCATCTAGTAACAATTGACGTATTGATTCGTGATCAAAGTTATGACATGCAATATCTAACGCTTCTATAAACACATTAAGCTCAGCTAAAGGTAGCATTACTTCACTGGCTGTCATTATACGTTCGTGTATTGTTTCCCCAACGTTATTACCAATTAATAGCTCTTCGTAAAGCTTTTCGCCTGGGCGTAGGCCCGTACACTTAATCTCGATATCACCATGTGGGTTAGTGTCGCTTTTAACTTCAAAACCAGAAAGCCGCACCATTTTAGTCGCAAGATCTTTAATTTTAACGGGGTCGCCCATATCAAGTACAAATACATCACCACCTTTGCCCATAGCGCCTGCTTGTATTACTAGTTGAGCTGCTTCTGGAATTGTCATAAAAAAGCGTGTTATATCAGGGTGTGTAAGCGTTATTGGGCCTCCCTCTTTTATTTGCCTGCGAAATAGCGGCACAACAGAGCCACTAGAGCCAAGTACATTACCAAAGCGCACCATACAAAAACGTGTTTTGTGCTTAACACCTTGCTCTTGCGTTAAGCCCTGCAGCACTAATTCAGCCATACGTTTAGTCGCCCCCATTACATTAGTCGGGCGTACTGCTTTGTCGGTAGATATAAGCACAAAATTTTCAACGCCTGCATTAACTGCGGCTTTAGCACAGTAATAAGTACCAAACACATTATTACGTACACCTTCAACAACGTTATGTTCAACTAATGGAACGTGTTTATAAGCAGCTGCGTGATAAACTGTATGTACGCCAAAGGTTTTCATTACTGTTTCAATGCGGTTGATGCGCTGCACCGACCCCATTATAGGCACCAACTCAATATTAAGGTTATTATTAATAATGTACTCACTAAGCTCTTTTTCTATTGAATATAAGCCAAATTCACTGAGCTCAAATAAAACAAGTTTTGTTGGTTTTTGTTTAACTATTTGTCTGCAAAGCTCCGAACCAATCGAGCCGCCAGCCCCTGTTACCATAACCACTTTATTAGCTATGTTAGCGGTCATTAAATCCATTTTAGGGGCTACTGGGTCCCGGCCTAGTAAATCTTCAACACCTACCTCTGTTATTTCAGCAAGCTTAGCTTTGCCTTCTACAACATCAGCCATTCCTGGGATAGAAAGTACTTTAATGGTGAGGGGCTCTAATTGGGCAAGTATTTCTTTACGGCGTGCGCGAGTTTCACTAGGTAATGCTAATAAAACTTTACTTACTTTGCGTTTATTTATTAGCTCGTAGATGTCCTTGAAACATACGACAGGTATACCTTGAATGATTGAGCCATGTTTAGTGGCATCGTCGTCAATAAATGCACTAACAAAGTACTCAGGGCCAGCACCTAAAGCAGTCGCTAATTGCCGCCCAGCAGAGCCCGCCCCATAAATAATCACAGATTCTTTTTTATTTGTCGTCATTCTACCAATCATGGCGCGTACCAATACGCGTGAACCACCGACAGTTAATAAGCACAACCACGCAAATATGAATGGCATCGTACGTGGTATATTAATACCCATAAAAAACGCAAGTAAAACTAAAATCACAGTTGTTATAACAGTACCAAGTACTATCGCCCATATAGCTTGCGAGTTCATGTACCGGAGAACAGCTCGGTATAGCCCCAAACTTACAAACGTATATAAACTTATAGGCGTTAATAATGCCAACAAAAGCCAGTTATCCAATTGTTTTAAGGGCTCTAGGCTATCAAGTCTCACTATTAATGCTAACCAAAATGCCAGCATTATAAATAACGAATCAATACATAAAGTAATTAAGCGTTTTTTAGCCCGTGATGCATTCAAAATAGTACGAATAAAACTTTCCACTGCAAGTTTTCCTCTGATACATAAGGTAAGGTTCTAAGTGTCAAATATAAAGAGAGACTGGTATTATAAAAGCATAATAACTGAAGTATATTTCGAATTATTTAACCCTATCACCACTCCCACTCCCTGTTACTGTCATTACTATGTATTTAAAATAATTACCAATTGTGAGTGTATCAATCATTTCTTTGTCTGTTTTAGCTAGCAACTCTGGAGTTGACATGTCTATTTCGTTTACCTGTGCCAAGCCTGTAACACCCGGGCGTACATCAAATATATTCTTGGCATCGCGTGCTTGGGTTAACTCTTCTTGATTAAATAAACCTGGGCGAGGTCCAACCAAGCTCATTTCACCTTTTAGTACATTCCAAAGTTGAGGAAGTTCGTCTAACTTTGTTTTACGCAAAAAACCACCAAAAGGTGTTATTGATGCAGTACTAGCTAGGTGGCTTGCAACTGAAGCGGTATCAACAGTCATTGTTCTAAATTTTACTAACGTAAATGGCTTTTTATTACGGCCAACGCGTTCTTGCATAAATATAGGTGAACCAGTGTCAAATAAACCAATTATGTATAAAATAACTAAAAACGGTAACGTAAATAACAAACCAAAAAGTGAAAACAAAAAGTCAAGTAAACGTATCATTTATAAATCCATTAATTATTTTATTGAAGACTTTTTAGCAGCCAGTTTAAAACCATGTTCAACAGAATATGGTGGAGTCCAATCAAGTGTATTCTTCGTATGAGTAATATCTAATTGAAGAGAACCAGTCAGCCTATCAATCTCATCACCTTTATTAAGTAATTTACCGGCTAATTTAAAACACCAAACAGGCACTGGAAGAGCTAAGTTTTTTTTACCTTGTAGCTTAGTCATCAGTGCAACCATTTCAGCAGTTGATAAGTCATGATCATCACTGGCTAAAAACACTTGGTTTGCCGCTTTAGGGTGTTCAATACATACTTTAATTAGATCAACCAAATTATAAACAGACACTAAGCTACGTTTATTATTTTTAATTGCTTTAAAAGGCAATGGTAAACCTTTATCTACAAAACGCATTAGTGAGGCGAAGTTTGCTTTGACACCTTCGCCGTAAACAAGAGGAGGCCTAATAATAACAATTTCCATCCCTGTTTTTTTAGCCAACTCTAATAATTGCTGTTCAGCTTCAGCTTTAGAAACCCCATACGGATCTTCAGGATTAGGAACATCTAACGCGGTGTAGGGAGCTTTGTTAGTTGTACTTTCGCCATTAACTTTTATAGAGCTAACAAATATAAAACGTTTAACACCTGACTGTGCCGATTGTTTAGCTAAATTGAGAGTGCCTTCTGTATTAACGGCTCTAAATTCACTAAGGGACTCACTTGCTGCATCATCCATTATATGCACTCTAGCAGCACAATGTATTACAATATCAACGCCATTCAATATGTTTAAATAGTGAGTATCTTTAGTAATATCTGCATTAAAGTGGTTTCCTGTCTGTAAGCCAGTGCGACTAAGTAACTTTAAAGAATAGCTATTATCAATTGTTTTCTTTAAGTGGTTACCTACAAAGCCTGTAGCGCCAGTAATTAAAACATTAGTCATTAGCTTTCGGTCTCTTCAACAGTTCTAATAATTTAAAGGGAAGTTTTGACATTAAAATAAAAATATTAGTGTAAATACCATTTTCTTCACAGGCCTTTACTATTTCTTTATTTAACGTTAGTGAGCTTTTTAGGCCTGAGGTACTAACACCGCCATCTCGCATTCTCACCAAAATTTTATTGATATGTTTAAAGTTAACTTTATTAACTAATAAAAACCGAACAAACACTTCATAGTCAGCAGATATTTTATAGTTAATTTTATACAGACCATATTTATCATAAACTGATTTTTTAATAAATGTTGCCGGGTGAGGCGGCATCCAACCGAATCTCAACTTCCAAGCTTTAAAACGAGGTAAAGAATAAAAACGAGTGATTTTTTCAATATTTTCTGGCTTCACAAAAATAAGATCGCCAAATACTATTTCTGTATCTACGTCAAAGTTATTTATAATTTCAGTAATCACGTCTTTAGTTTCATAAAAATCGTCTGAATTTAAAATACCAACAATATCTCCTGTCGCATTTTTAATACCTTTATTCATGGCATCATAAATGCCTTTATCAGGCTCGCTGATCACTACACTAATTTGCTCGCGGTATTTATTAATAATATCTAAGGTGGCATCACTCGAACCACCATCAATAACTATATATTCAATATTTTTATAGTCTTGGGACAACACTGAAGTGATAGTGTCATTAATAGTTGCTGCGCTGTTATAACAAACAGTTATTATCGAAACTTTCATTCGTTTCCTAAGGTTGAATTAAACTAAAAGTAGCTGTTACTAAATTTTTAGCTTTTTCTTCAGAACTCGATTCAGCGTAACAACGCAACTCTGGGGCATTACCTGAAGGCCTCAAATGTACAATATCCCCATTATCGACTGTAATTCGTAATCCATCGGTTGTATTTACGTCATACGCAAGCTCATAGCCTAACTTAATTAAGAAAGCAGAGGCATCATGTTTTAGCTCGCTAATTACTGCAAAGCTTTGTTCTTTTGGAAAATGCTGCAGCCTGTCACTCGCAGTAAAACGCTTTGGCAACTTGGCAAGTTGTTGCGATATTGATTCTTTTTGAGCTAACAATACAAGTGCCGGCAGTACTGCATCTCGCGTAGGAAGTGCGGCTAGGTGCTTACCATTAAAATCAATGTCCGAACCTAACAGATACCCTCCATTTGCTTCAAATCCAGCTACACGAGCATTGCCTTTATTCAACCCAGCAAATTCAGCAATAACATAAGGTGAGCCTATTTTAGTACGTATAACTTGCTTAAATAAGTTCGACTTTTCAATAGCGGTATTACAACTTACTGGCACAGCTAATGAGTCAATATTTAATAACTGACTACACAAAAGCCCTAAAATATCACCGCGTAACCAATTTCCGTCCTCATCAGTAATAAGCGGGCGGTCACCATCACCATCGGTTGAAAATATTGCATCAAAAGCATATTTCTTTGTCCAGCCTATCGCTTTTTGCTGATCACTATCAGATACAGCCTCAGTGTCTATAGGAACAAATATATCGCTACGTTCTAAGCTTATTACCTCAGCACCGAGCTCCTCAAATAATTGCTTATAGATATCACGTCCTGAACTAGAGTGCTCATAAATACCTATTTTTTTACCTAGCAAGGTTTGAGCATCAAACAATTCAGAATAACGGGCAATATATGCAAATTTTGCTGCATTATTTTGAGTCAATTCCACATAGCTTTCTGTATCGACTCGAGTATATGAAACAGCTTCATTTAAAATAGCTTGCTCATCTTGCTTGGTAATTTCACCATCTGGACGATAAAACTTAAGCCCGTTGCGGTCAAAAGGAATATGGCTGCCCGTTACCATTATACTTGGCATATCGTCTTGCATTGCTTTATATGCCAATGCTGGAGTCGGTAACACGCCGTAATAAACAACTCTTATATTTAATTGCTCTAAGCCCTTTACACACGCTTGCGCTATTTCGTAGCTACTTGGGCGGTTATCTATTGCGATTGCCACGGCATCAAAAAAAAATCACTTTTAATCGAGTTCGTAAATGCTATGGCAAATGCTGCACATACATCTGGAGTAAAGTCGACAACTAAACCTCGTGCACCACTTGTACCAAAAGCTATTCCACTTGTGGCAATCACTCCTGAACTTATTAATTTTTTATCCATAATATTACCAAATTCTTTTTTATTTATAAAAAACAAAAGCCCACCCACACACTAATGATTATTTTTTATTTAAACTAGCTTTAGGGGAGAATGGGATCTGTGGTATTAAAATTAACACCACATAACAATTAAGCTGCAGCCTAAATATTATTTCTAACATTGCAGCTAGGAGATTTATTTTACTCTGCCGTAACGGTCTTCAAAGCGCACTATATCATCTTCACCTAAATATGAACCTGACTGCACTTCTATCAACTCTAAATTAACTTTACCCGGGTTTTCTAATGCATGTACGGCTGTAATTGGGATATAAACAGATTCATTTTCAGTTACAAACTGTTCAGTATCATCTATTTGTACTTTAGCAGTACCCGAAACCACAATCCAATGCTCAGCCCGATGGTGATGCATTTGCACTGAGAGCTTAGCACCAGGTTTTACTGTAATACGTTTAACTTGAAAACGTTCACCGCTGTCAACTGAGTCATACTTACCCCAAGGGCGATATACTTCTCTGTGCAATTTCGCTTCTGAGCGTTGTTCGTCTTTTAGTTGCTGAACAATCGCTTTTACATGTTGCGATTTGTCTTTATGCGCAACCAGTAATGCATCCTTTGTATTTACAATAACTAAATCCTCAACGCCCACTGTAGCTACCAGTTTATCTTCGCCAAATACTAAGGTGTTTTTAGTATCAATTGCTTTTACATCACCGGTAAATACATTACCGTTTTCGTCTTGTGATGATACTTCCCATAACGCAGAAAATCCGCCAACATCGCTCCAACCTGCATCCATAGCGACAACAACAGCATCTTTTGTATGCTCCATAACGGCGTAGTCTATTGACTCATCAGGACAGGTTTCAAATGCAGCTTTATCAACACGTATAAAATCTAAATCGTTATTTTGTACTTGCATAGCTTTTTCGCATGCATCATAAATATCAGGGCGGTATGTTTTAAGCTCATTTAAATAGCGGCTCGCTTTAAATAAAAACATACCGCTATTCCAGTAATAATCACCACTGGCAATATATTCCTTAGCTGTAGAGGCATCTGGCTTTTCAACAAAACTATTTACAACAAAACCAGTTTGAAATTGCTCTCCTCTTTTAATGTAGCCATAGCCAGTTTCTGGTTTATTACCCACAATACCAAAGGTTACTAATTTATCTTGCTTGGCAAGCTTTGCCGCTTGATTAACACTGCGCTGAAATGCTTCTATATCATCAATTATGTGATCAGCGGCTAATACTAATAAAAGTGGGTCAGTACCTTTCTCAACCGCTTTAAATGCAGCAAGGGCTATAGCTGGAGCTGTATTTCGCCCTACAGGCTCTAAAAACATACCGCTATGTTCAACTCCTAATTGACGAACTTGCTCTGCAGCTATAAAGCGATGCTCTTCATTACAAACAAGCATGACGGGGCTATGCGCTAGACCAGTTAAACGGCTTAGCGTATTTTGCAGCATTGTTTGTTTACCGCTTAATGTTAAAAATTGCTTTGGATAGTTGCCGCGCGAAAGTGGCCATAAACGCGTGCCTGAACCGCCCGCCATTACTACTGGTAAAATCACTCTAAGATTCCTCTAGTATTTATTGCTTCGAAGTACCACTTTGTATGCTTGTGTACGTCATTATCATTTAGCAATTCTTCGATAGATAGCCAATTATAGTTACTATGCTGTTCTGCAATTGGCAAATTTCCCAGTATGTTGCTTTTAACTTTTAATATATAAGCAATAGCAACATAGTGAGTACTTATTGCCTCATTAACCACGCAATCATCATAAAAATGATCATAAGGACCTAAAAGAGATGCTTCATTTATTAAATATTGTTCGCCTAATTCACCTTTTGTTAAGCGTTTGAAGGCATCTTCTAACGATTCATTTTTTAAAATTCGCCCACCTGGCACAAACCAATAATCTTTAGCTGGTCGGTTTAGGCGCTTACCTAATAACGCTTGATTGTTTTCATTAATCACAACCAAATCTATTGAAACTAAAGGGGTGCTATCAATCACTGTGGTAAATATTGCTTGTTCTAAAAACATATTATTTTCTAAAATTATTTTGGTTATTTAAAAACCATTCATAAGTTGTTTTTAAACCATTTTCTAAACTAATCGTATATTCCCAACCTAAAGATTTAAGTCGAGATACATCCATTAACTTACGCGGGGCACCATCAGGCTTAGTCGCATCAAACTCAATTTCACCTAAAAAACCAGTTATCTTAGCTACGGTTTCAACTAGTTCGCGAATCGTACAATCAACTCCCGTACCCACATTTATATGACTTAACATTTCTTGCGTATTGGCTTTATAAATATCATTACTTAAATTCATTACATGAATAGAGGCCGCAGCCATATCATCTACATGCAAAAACTCGCGCATAGGCTTACCTGATCCCCACGCAACTACTTTAGAGTCACCCGCTAGCTTAGCTTCATGAAAACGACGTATTAGAGCTGGAATAACATGCGAGTTTTGAGGGTGAAAATTATCATTTCCACCATATAAATTAGTCGGCATTACTGAACGATAATTACGGCCATACTGTCGATTATATGACTCACACATTTTTATACCTGCAATTTTAGCTATGGCATAGGGTTCATTGGTTGGCTCTAATATAGCGGTTAGTAACGCATCTTCTCGCATTGGCTGTTCAGCAAGCTTAGGGTAAATACACGATGAACCTAAAAATAATAAATCGTTTACACCTGAAATATAAGCGCTATGAATAATATTATTTTGTATTGTAAGGTTCTCATAAATAAACTCAGCAGGGTAGGTGTTATTAGCGACGATTCCACCTACTTTAGCTGCGGCTAAATAAACTTGCTCGATATTATTTTCACTAAAAAAAGTTTGTACATCCGCTTGACTAAGTAAGTTAAGTTCATCTCTCGAACGAGTAATTACTTCAACATCACTCAATGCTTTAAGTTGCCTAACAATCGCACTGCCAACCATTCCATTATGACCGGCAACAAAAATACGTTTTTTATTCATATTTATTCCATAACAAAACCCAGCATAGAGCTGGGTTATTTTATTAACGATATTATAAAATCATTCGACAGATACGTTAACTTTATATCCATGCTCTTTCAATAACACATGCTGCTTAGCCTTAGCTAAATCATTTTGCACCATTTCTGCACACATCTCTTCAACAGTTATTTCAGGTACCCAGCCTAGTTTTTCTTTTGCTTTTGTTGGATCGCCTAGTAAGGTTTCAACTTCAGCAGGGCGGAAGTATCGAGGGTCGACTCTTACAATAACATCGCCGACAGTAAGTGCGTGAGCATTATCACCTTCAATACTTACAACTGTCGCGATTTCATCAACTCCTTCGCCTGTAAAGTTTAGGGTAATACCTAGTTCTTTAGCTGAAAGATTAATAAACTCACGTACAGAGATTTGCTTACCGGTTGCAATTACAAAGTCTTCTGGTTTATCTTGTTGTAGCATCATCCATTGCATACGTACGTAATCTTTAGCATGACCCCAATCACGTAATGCTTCCATATTACCCAGATATAAACACTTTTCTAAACCTTGGGAAATATTGGCCAAGCCACGGGTGATTTTACGGGTAACAAAGGTCTCACCCCGACGCGGTGATTCATGGTTAAATAAAATACCATTACATGCATACATACCATATGACTCACGGTAGTTTACTGCTATCCAGTAGGCATACATTTTTGCCACAGCATAAGGTGAACGCGGATGAAATGGTGTTGTTTCTTTTTGTGGAATTTCTTGTACTTCACCATAAAGCTCAGAAGTAGATGCTTGATAAAACTTTGTTTTCTTTTCAAGCCCTAAAAAACGAATTGCTTCAAGCAAACGCAGTGTACCCATTGCATCAACATCTGCTGTATATTCAGGTGCTTCAAACGAAACTGCAACATGACTCTGTGCGCCTAAGTTATATACTTCATCTGGCTGCACTTCTTTTAAGATACGTGTTAGATTTGATGTATCTGTTAAATCGCCATAATGAAGAAAAAACTTAGGGTTTTCCTCATGGATATCTTGGTAAATATGATCCACACGCTCAGTATTAAAGCTTGAAGCACGACGTTTTATTCCATGTACCTCATAGCCTTTTTCAAGCAAAAATTCAGCCAAATAAGATCCATCTTGACCAGTAACACCCGTGATTAAAGCTACTTTATTCATTTAAAACTCACTATATTAATTTTTGGTATATTCCATTAAAATCCGAAGCGATTTTCGCAGGATTAAACTTTTCGTTTATGTATTTCACAGAATTTTTTGACATTAAATCTAACTGCGGCTTTTCTAGGCTAATAAACTTAACAATGCATTCAGCTAAGTTTCTTGGGCAAAAAGGCTCTGCAAGATAACCATTATAATTATTAATTATAATGTCTTTTAAACCCGAGTAATTAAAAGCCACGACTGGTGTACCACAAGCACAACTTTCAGCAGCTACTTGGCCAAATGCCTCAGCTCTAGATGGCACAATAGTTAAATCTGCTAACCTATATAAATTTGCCATTGATTCTTGTGACTTGACATGGCCAACTTTGATAACGTCAAAGTTTGGAATATCACTGCCATCAAATTCTCCACCGAATGCCACAAGCCTAACTTTATTTTTTTTGCTTTGTGGAAGAGTTTCATCCAGTAATTTAAGAGCACGAATCAATAAGTCAGCCCCTTTTAAAGGGTTAGAACCACCGCCAACAGCGCCAAAAAGCACTACAATATCAGAGTCCGATATGCCAAGTTCTTCTCGAGTTAAAGAGTTTGGCAAATTAGGTGAAAAAATATCTACAGGCACGGCGTTACCGACGACATGGACTTTTTTATTAGATAATAAAGCGCTATGCTCAACTCTAGATTTCATCCATGTAGATGGAACCGTAATTTCAAAGCTTGCGTCACTTAAATATTTCATTTTACGTTTAAATGTATGATCCGAGGAAAAAGGAATACTAAACTTTTTGTCAATAATATTAGTATAGTGTTTAAACCTTTCCTCAGCATAATGCTCATTACCACAATAAAGCCATTCATCATGTAAAGTCACTAGGCAAGTATGGGTTATAGTTAACTCTTTCATCTTTTTAATAGAGATAGAGTCGTTATTTACCCAATGAACGTGTAATAGGGAGCTTTTAGAGTTTATTAGACTCACAGCTGCAGTAGAACTAAAGATATTTAATGAAACTTTATTTTTATAACTATAATTAAATATCCGGCCCAAGGCATGAGAAATTACCCTTAAAGATAAATGTGATAACTTTTTAAGGCCTGTAACATCATCTACAACGTAACAATCAATCTCAATCCCAAATTTAATTAATGCATCTTTTATTCTATTTGCAGCTATTGCGGCCCCTCCCTGTGAGAGAGAAAATGCAAAAAAAGAAATATTGTTAACTAAGTTTTTCTTATTCAAGTTATTTCCTTTTAAGTAGTTTCTTCCAGAAAACGAGGTTAAATAAATAATTTTTTAAGATGCCAGCTAGACCGAAATTAGTGTAAATAGCTCTAAATTTTTCAATCCTTTTTAATCTAGTAACTTTTGAACTAATGCCATCCCCTTCAAAAATAGCTATTGGCAAATCAATTTGCTTAAACTTACTAAAACCTTTTTTTACATATAAACGGGCTAAAAGTTCAAAGTCGCCGAATATTCTGTAAGTTTCATCGTAAAATGTTTTATCTCTAAAAAACATTGCCTGATGACAAGCAAAAAACTCGCCATTCCTGAGCATTTTTGGAGTTGGCTGAGATCGGACAAGCTCTTTTAAATTATTTACCTTGTGGCCATAAATAACTATATACTCAGAAGAATTAAAGTCTGGTAAACTTAAAGCACACTCTAAAGTTGTATTACTTGCAAGCTCATCACCAGCATTAATAAATATAATCCATTCTCCAGAACTTAATTTAATACCTTTATTCATTGCATTATAAATTCCATTATCTGGCTCAGAAATAAAATCATAGTTTGACAATTCAGTAGTCCTACAACTCAGAAATTTCTCAGTTCCATCATTAGATCCACCATCGATAACAATGTGTTCAAAGTTTTTGTAAGTTTGAACTTCAATAGAATTACATGTACGAATCAACCCTGCCAGATCGTTATAAGCTATCGTTATAACACTTAATTTTAAATTATCATTCATTGCCATAATCATTCATTGCCATAATCGTTATTCAATATTTCTGTATAGAGTTCTTCATATTGTGTATTAATAACTGCATATGACCAGCATGCCAAAGCTCTTTCTCTCGCCATTTTAGATAACTCAAATTTATTTGATAGACACCAAAGGATCCCCTCAGCAAAGTCACTTACATTGTAACACTCAGCAAGATAACCAGTAGATTTATGCTTTACTACATCCTTTAAACCAGAAGAATCAAAACAAACTACTGGAACACCGCATGATTGTGCTTCACTTGCCGTTTGCCCAAATGCTTCCAACCTTGAGGGAACTAGCATTATATCCATCGCATTATAAGCACTAGCGATAGCAACCTCATCATTAAGATGTCCCGTAGAGTAAGTTTTAAAACCTGCAATATTTTTCCCAACGCCCTCTGCACCAAATATCAAAAAAACAATATCTTGATCACCTGGAGCTCTATTCTCAGCGAGTAATTCAGATAGTTTTACTAGAGCTTTCTTTAATAAGTCATAACCTTTTCTTGTATCTTGTTGCGCAGATAGTGCGCCAAAGCCAATGACCACTTTGTTGTCTGGAATTCCGAGCAAGTCCCTAAAAGGCTTTTTAATTAAAGGCTTATATAAATTAGTATCTAATGTGTTTGCGATAGTTTTGAAACGTACATTTGCAGAATTAAAGATTTGACTTTGCTTTGCACATTCAGTTAACCACTGACTCGGTGTTACAATAGTAAGTCTCTTACCTCCCCAGGCCTTTAACTTTCTCTTCCAAACGATTCGGTCAATATCTATACCAGAGTTACCACATAAAGAGTCATTTTTTTTATAACCATTTACATAACGTGAGCTTTCTATCGAATTAACATAATGTTCAGAACCACAAAATGCCCACATATCATGCAATGTCAATACTATTGGATAAAGCTGTTTTTTACCTATTTGTTCAATTGAAATACTCTCATCATTAATCCAATGAAAGTTAACAATATCTGGTCTTTGTTCTTTTATTAATTTAGGTAAATGCCCTGGAAGCCAATTACCTGAATGGTAATTCTTATTTGAAGTTTTTTGAAGAGAAATCAATTTGCGTCCCACTACATATCTAATAAATGAGCAAAGTCTTATCCAAAAACTGCTATCAGTAATTATTGAGCTATCTGCCTTGCTCTTTTTTGATACGACTAATGAAACATTTAATTTTTTACTACACACTTTAAAAGCAGAGAAAAAACGATATGAAGCTTTAGCTGCACCTCCGGCAGAGTCGGAGCTAGAAACTAGTACAACTTTAATCATGCTTTAGCTAACCTTACAAACTTCCTAAAAGCCCTTATAAAAATATTTGGGTATGTTTTTCGGAAAAAACCTTTTATAGCTTTCAGTGCTAATGTATTTTCATTAAAGCTATCGACCCATGTATCACATATTTTAGAAGCTAGAGGAGAGGTAAAAATATCCCATGCACCGCAGTTTTCGCCGCTACCATCATTACCTATATTTTGCACATAAGTTTTAGTGGGGTTAATACATAGCCCATTATTACTAAAAATAGTTGCATACCAAAAGATAGCCCAGGTGTTCAGCCGACCTGATTCATTAGCTTCAACTTGCTTCCAAAAATTATGGGTGCTATCGATATTAAACTTTTTAATATCTTGCTTAGAAAAAGTTTCTATCAACTCTGTTGGATTTTTCTCAAAATGCTGCCAACGATCTTCCCACGTAGCCCAACCCCAGCAGTTCATTGCACGCCAAGCAAAGGTATCCTCTTTGATTTCAAAGTCTACCGGGTAAGTCCAGCCTGATATATGCCATACTTCCTTATTAGTCTTATACCGTTCTAATGATTCATTCATAAAACTTAAAAAGTATTTTGACGTAACTAAGTCATCTTCAAGGACAATTACTTTTCCAAACTCATTAACAACGTCAGTGACACCTGTCATTATGTTTTTAGCTAAACCAAAATTTTCGCTGCGTCTAATTATGCTTACTTTTTTAAAGCCAGTTAGCTCAGAAATAATTGCATCAACAGCATCATAATCATTCTTATGTTCTATTTTTTTTGGGTAATCTAAAAAAACATATAACTCTGTTTCATTCGCTAATAAATTTTCTTTCAAAGCATTAACTGTACGTAAAGTATGTTCTGGTCTTGCATACGCAAACAAAACTACAGGCGCATATTCTTTTTCAATATTCATAATATTATTTAGCCTTTATAAAAACTAAGCTTTTAACTTGGAGTAAAAATATATCTGGTGCGAGAATGATATTTGATAAAACAGCTTGACTCGCCTGCGCCAAAACAGCAGATATAGCGGCACCGACAATACCAAACTGAGGTATCAGTACTAAGTTACTTGAAATGCAAACACATAGACCAATTAGAGTTCGGTAAAGTGCTAATTTCCCTTTTTTTTCCAAAACCATCCAGATAGTTTGCGCGATACCCATATTTATAAATAGATTAGTAAATATATGAATCGCTAATACTTCACTAGCCCCTGAATATGCTTCTCCGTAAAGCAATACAATAAGTAATTCTGAAAAAAAATAAAAAGGTATGCAAACTAACCAACCTAGTATTCCAAATACCCAGAATATTTTTTTTAGTAAACTTTGATACTGCTCTTCAGACTCTACTTTTTTCCTTGTAATAAAGGGTGTAATCGTTCGTTGAATAATTGTGGGAACGAAAGATAATTGAACTGATATTGCAACCCCGGCAGCATATAGCCCTAACGCTCCAGGGCTTAGTAAATTCTTAACCATTAATTGATCAACTCTCATGTATAAAACAATTGATAAACTAGAGAGTAAGTAAGGCCAAGACTCTCGAATAAGCTTTTTTGCTAAATCTACAGACAATTTCCAATTAAAAAATGAATCAGATCGAGAATAAATAAAAGCAAGAGCGACAGATGAAAAAAACATTTCTAAGCCAGTAAACAAGGCAAAATATATAAGCTCTTGTTCCGTAAAGATTAAAAGAACACGACCAATATTAACTAACGTATAAGCAATTAACTTAGCAATTACTGAACTTTTGTTTTTTGATTGACTTTGAAACCATAACTCTAGAATGTCCATACTTTGAAAAAGAAGAGAAATAGAAACTAATACCATCAAAATAGTTGAATCAAAAGTTTCAAAAAAGTAGAAAAGTAAAAACGCTAAAGCATAAGAAAAAACACCTGCAAATAACTTTATTACAAATGCTGTACCTATTAGTTCATTACTGTTTTTAGGCTTTAGAGACAGCTCTCTGACCAAAACACCATCTAATCCGACTCTAGATAATGCTTGGAAAAAGATAACTGCAGATATAACATAAGCAAGCTCACCAAAAAGTTCTGGGCCTAAATACCTAGCAACCCAAACACTAACAAAGAGCCCTAAGCCTAATCGATAAAACTTATCGAAAAGTAGCCATGCTGAATTAGTTAAAAAAGATTTACCGTTGACGCTTTTTAACATTAGTACTTCTTAAAATTAAGTTTTTAAATCTACGTTTCATATAATACAAAAAGTCAGATGCAGTTAAGTTTTTAAGTGAGAATACTTCAGAGTTATGAGTTAAGCCAATGAGCTTTTGTAATTCAGCTTCAGAAAGCGATAATATTTTTTTCATTGCATATGGCTTGAATGGAATACCATGAATAGATGAATTGAATAATATAGGGTAAATATTCTTATTAAAACGTACACGCTTATACTGATCATAATCTTGAACAGATTTAATTGGAACAAAATAATAAAGATTATCTACAACATTGCTAATATCCATATATTTATAATCAATATATTCATTCAATAATTTATTTTTGATTGGATCTTTCTGTAACTCCCTCAAATTAAATTGACCAGCAAAGCTAAAACAATATTTAGCACCAGCAAGTCTCCCCACTAAGGCTGCTGCATAACCGCCTGCACTTGAACCTATATAGATTGCTTCATAACCATCACAAAGCTTTGTTAATAAATGAGAAAGTTTTTCTATAGAATTGCAGTTTTCATTAATGCCATGAATATACCATTGCTTATAAACATCCCTGACAAATATAACTCTAGAGTAATTATTATAAGGTATTATACTCTCCCATTCATAGCGTTCTTTAGAAAGCACCCTCTCCAATTCAGAATTTAAATTTGGAAAGTACAAGCCGTTACTAGAAAAACAAACTAAACATTTGTTATTCTTTACTAAAGGATTATCAACCA
>NZ_BADV01000071.1:0-51740 GCF_000238895.1 Pseudoalteromonas sp. BSi20429
GCGCAGCGACTCCCAACGTTAAAATCACAACAAAATCCCTCAATAACTCAGTCGGCCAATACAGTAGCATTTGCTACGTGACTCTCCACCGCTGTGGCCACTATGACATTCTACTGCGTAGCGTACCGACTTTATATTGTAGAGCGTCTGAATCTAATGATTCGGGCTTTTTTATGTCTACAAAAAAGTGATTCAGGTATTCCTCTATAGCGGAGCGTCTCTTAGTGAATAATTCACTTAATTTAACGAGTTAAAGTGCTCGCTGATGCGAGCGTAGCGACTCCCGACGCTAAAATCACATCGAGATAGCTACAGTGTTCTTATTTCACGAGCTGGATTACCCGCTACTGCGGTATTAGGCATTACATTTTTAGTAACGACAGCACCCGAACCCACAATACTGTTTTCACCAATACTCACACCCGCTAAAATAATTACACCTGTGCTAACCCATGCGTTATTGGCTAACGCGATAGGCGCTGCAAAATTTTCTTACTAAGCCTTTTTGCTGGATTAGTAGCATGTAACACAGCTAAAAGCTGAACTTTCGGGCCAATTAAGCAGGCATCACCAATGGTGATTAAGTAATTGGCCAGTGGCTAGTTGAGGTGTGTAATTAATATTTATAAAAGTAGGATTGTTAATGAAGGCTGAGATATTTAGTCGTTAATCGCTATTTAGTAGTTTTATCTAGTTGTCCTGTTCTCAGTTTTATATAGATACTTCTAATAAAGTACTTAAGAAAACTGTACTATTACAGGTGTTTTAAAATAACTATAACGAGAAACATATGAAATTATTAACTGCAGCAACTTTAATAGTTGCTTCATCGACAGCTTTTGCACGCCCTGCACCGCTAGTGTCTATTCCTACTCATGATGCCTTTTTTAATAGTATTGCAGCGCATTGCGGTAAAGCTTTTGAAGGTGAAGTAGCGGTAGATAACGCGAAAGGGCCAAGCTCATTTACAGATAAAAAGCTGGTTATGCATGTACGTAAATGTAGCGAGACTGAGTTACAAGTGCCGTTTCATGTAGGAGACGATGCATCACGTACGTGGATCATAACTAAAACGGGTAGTGGCTTGAGTTTAAAGCACGATCATCGTCATAAAGATGGAATAGACGACGCATCAACTATGTATGGTGGCCATACGCTTGATGCAGGGTTCGCGCAAATGCAGTCGTTTCCAGCAGACCAATACTCTAAAGAGTTATTCGTGAAAGAAGGCATTGCACAGTCTGTAGGTAATACATGGCAAATGTATATTTACCCAGAAGTATTTACTTATCGATTAATTCGCCAAGGACGTGAGTTTAAGGTGGATTTTGATTTAACTAAACCGATTACTCCACCATCAGCACCTTGGGGTTATAAAGACTAAGGTTACTTACCCTTGTTTGCATCTTCTTTAGTTTCGCATTGTAGTAAAACACTTAAATCTGGTTGGTAAGCACGTGGTTTTGTTGGAAAGCGTTCGTACTCTTGCACGCCTTCAAGTATTTTCAACATAAAGGTATTGCCGCGGCATAGACGGTCCGCATGGCGTAATAAAAATACACTTTGATTGGTAAAGTGTTTGTAATCGTCTGACTGGATTTCTATTTTATAGTTGTCTTCGCCAATTTTGGTTTGGTAGTAATGCACTTTGTTGTCAAAGTCGTATAGCTTCTCTGTTTCGGCTTTTTCAGCAAGTGCAGTATTTGCACTTGAAAGGGCCACCAGTGTAGCGCCTATAAATAAGCGTGGTGCGTTTATTCCTTTCATAAAATGTATCCTTTAATTTGCGAACTTTATACCCATTAATAAGAGTAATAAGGTCGATTTCTTTACGTATTAGTCTAACACCCAAAAAGGGAAAGTGTGATGTTCAAACAAATAAAACAACTTTTTGCTGTATTCGATGAACAGCAGCCAAGTATGCAAGAGCACGATTTAAAAACAGCTGTTGCTGCATTATTAATTGAAGTTATGCGTGCAGATACCAAGCTTGAACATGATGAACAACGAACCCTGACTGTAACCTTAAAAAAGTATTTTAATTTAACAGATATTGAGGTTAATGAGCTTACTAATAACGCGGCAAGCAGCTTAGATGATTCGATAGATTACTTTCAGTTTTCAAAACAGATTAATGAGCATTGCAGCGCGGCGCAGCGAATAGAAATAATAGAATTATTATGGCGCTTAGCGTATGCCGATGGAGAAATAGATCCCCAAGAAGACTACGTAATACGTAAAGTAGCAGGGCTTTTATATGTAACGCATACCGATTTTATCGCCGCAAAACTCGCGGCGACAAAGTAATTAGTTATTTAGGCGTGCAAGTTACCTTAACTTACTTGCAACGCTTACTAACTGATGAGCAAGCGCCGATACTCGCTCTGCAGTAACAGGTTCATTAATTTGCCCATTTTCATCAAACAATGTGTGTACAGCGGGTACTGCAAGTTGATCGGCAAGCACTAACGATCCAATACCACTTAGTATATCACGTACATGATTTAAACCGCGTAACCCACCAAGTCCACCTGGTGATGCTGAAAACAGCGCCACTACTTTATTGCGAAAAGCAGGAACAGCACCTTGCTCTGTGCGCGATGCCCAATCAATCGCATTTTTAAGTGCTGCAGTTATAGATCCGTTGTACTCTGGGCTTGCTAGTAAAATACCGTCAGCTGCACGTAGTTTGTCTTTTAAAAGCTGTACATCGCTTGGTGTACCTTGCGCTTCAATATCTTCGTTAAATAGTGGGATGTTTAATTCGTTTAGTTTTATTACTTCTACTTCAGCACCTGTTTGTAGAGCAAAACGTGCTGCCTCATTAATAATTTTTTGATTAAAGCTTTCTTGTCGAAGACTTCCTGCTAGGGCGATAATTTTTGGTGCTGACATGCTAGTGACCTTTTAGTGTTTAAACTTACAACGCTAATGTAGCAAAATTTTGCTTGTAGAAAACCCCAATAAACGCAACACTTGTGTGCGTAAATGCACATAAGTATAAGGTAATCAGAATGGCGATAAAATTTGAAGATTGGCAAGACGTTAAAGTAGCGTTTGAAGTAGCACGATTAGGCACGTTAACGGCGGCAGCAGAAGAGCTTAATGTGCACCACAGCACAGTACTTAGGCGAATTAATAATCTTGAAAAAAACTTAAATGCACGCCTTTTTCATCGCCATGCTCGTGGTTACAAGGTTACTGAAATTGGCACCAAGTTATTTGAAACAGCACAAACTATCCATAGCTCCTTAGAGCAGTTACATAACGATATAGCAGCAGCCGATAGCACCCTTAGAGGGAGTTTATTGCTAACGACGGTAAGTGGCTTTATGGATGTACTTGGTGATGTATGTGAGCAATTTCAGGCATTACATCCGCAAGTGCAGTTAGAAGTTATTTTAGAACAAAAAAGGTTAAGGCTCGATCACGGACAAGCACATATTGCAGTGCGTGCAGGCCCAAGGCCTGATGAAGGCGATTATATTGCTCAGCATTTAGCGCAGTTATCATCGGGTTTATACGCTAATAAACGTTACATTAATAAGTACGGGATGCCTAAATTATTAAGTGATTTACAACAACATAATTTTGTATCGGGTGTGGCGGGTTTTAATGCCCGCGTGCCTTATTTTGCATGGGCTGATGAACATATTCCTGCATCGCAAATTAAGCTGCGAGTATCTGAAACCGCAGAAGCGACTCGTGCAATAATTAAAGGGCTAGGCATTGGCGGATTACAGCATGACGTAGCGGCGCAATATTCTGATTTAGTACCTATATTACACAGTGAGTTAAGCTGGCCTACCGATGTATGGTTAGTCACGCATCACCTAGTACATCGCACTGCTAAAGTACAAGCTTTTGCAGGGTTGTTAAAAACACATTTTAGTAAGTTAGCTGCTAATCAATAGTTTTAGCAGCATTTTAGCTGTGTTTTAAATGATTATAGTGTTTTTTTTATTTCTATCCCTAGGCGTTTAGCCAAGCGTACTAAGTTAGCTCTATCTAATTCAAGTACTCTTGCTGCTGCTGACCAGTTGTAGTTATGCTTCTTTAATTGCTCGGTAATTACGTTGTATTGCAACGATTCTACAGCTTGCTTTAAAGGTTGGTTAATTAAGGTGTTGGTTGTACTTTGGCTTGCTACTAGAGAGCTTTGCGGCGCGCTTGGTGTTAAATCACAGTGCTCGCTTGTAATGGTTATTATTGGATTTTGCCATTGGCTTTGTTTTGCTTTTAAGGCGCTGCGGCTAATGACATGTTCAAGCTCGCGAACGTTACCTGGCCAGTTGTACTGATTAAGCAGTACTTGTGCTTCAGGGCTTAGTTTTAATTGTTTTATCCCTAATTTACGGGCTGTTTGCTCAATAAAATAACCAGCTAAGAGTGTTATGTCGTGCTCGCGTTTACTAAGTGGTGGCACAGTAATAGGGTAGACACTGAGGCGATGGTATAAATCGGCTCTAAAGCGACCTTGAGCTACTTCTTCCTTTAAATTTCTGTTGGTTGCGGCAACTACACGTACATCTACGTACTTTGGCGTGTCTTCTCCTACCGTTTGTATTTCGCCACTTTGTAGCACTCGTAATAGTTTACTTTGCATGGCAAGGGGTAGTTCGCCAATTTCATCTAAAAATAACGTGCCGCCATCAGCTAATTGAAATTTACCTTGGCGCGAGTTTTGTGCGCCTGTAAAAGCCCCTTTCGCATGACCAAAAAATTCACTTTCAGCAAGATTTTCAGGAAGTGATGCACAATTTAAGTGAATAAGCGGTTGATCTTTTCGAGCTGAATTTAAGTGAATATTACGCGCTACAAGCTCTTTCCCTACTCCTGTTTCACCTAATATAAGCACACTAAAGTTAGATGCTGCAACGAGTTTAATTTCGTTTTTAAGTGTTTGCATTAGCGGACTTTGACCAATAATTTCACCGCCGTCCCGTGTTAACGCTTCACGATTTAGTTCTTGCACTAATGCACTTGAGTGCTGTGCATGCTGTTTGTAATGGGCAAGCTCTAAAGCTGTTTTAAAATGCGCACTACACAGCGTTTGTAAGGTATTGAGTGTATCAGCGCTTATGCTGTTAAATGCATTGGCGTTAAGGCTATCAAACGTAAGTACGCCAAGTAGCGCGTTTTTATCATAAAGAGGTAAACCTAAACATGCATGTACCGGTATGTCGCCGGTTTTAGCTAATAGCAATCCGTCGTATGGATCGGGTAGTGGGCAGTCGTGCGCAAATTGCAGCGCGAGTGTGCTTTTGCAAATAGCTTCTAGGCGAGGGTGTTCTACTATTTTAAATCGTCTGCCAAGGCTGTCGGACATTAACCCTTTAATTGCCAGTGGTTTTAATTGCTCGCCCTGAAGCACTAATAACGCACTTGCATCACTAGGAATCACCCGCTCAACCGTTGCTAGTAATTGATCAAAGCTATGCTCGTGTAGTGTACTTTGAGCAAGCTCTAGAGCAACTTGTGTAAGGTTGAATTGCTGATTCATGTCAAAATGACCTGCTTGTGTTTTTATGAGTTAATTTATAGTAGGTCATAAAGACTCATACTGTAAAGTGGTTTAATTTAACTTATTGAATTTAATTAATTAAATTTGTTGGCACAGTATGTGTAATAGCTAAGTAACGTAGTTAGTTACAGAGATCGCCATGAACACACTAATGCTGAATAATTTAAATAATCAAACACAGTTTAGTTCACTATACGAAACAGTATTATTTGCTGCCAATACTGCATTAGCTGTGAGTTTAGTGTGTATTACGGCAAGTATTTTAATTAGCTACCCGTTTGCTGAGTACTTTTCCATGGCGGTGCAAGTATCAGCTCATATTGGGACTATTGTTATTGCTGCTATTTTAAAAGTAAGTTACGTACTGCGCTGTGTTGCACAACATGGTTTAGGGCAGGAGGTACGATAATGCGCCCTATAAACTTAACTGAGCCAATGCCAGCACGCGTTGCTATTCATCAAGTATCTCAATGGCCATTATGGATGCTCGCTTTTAGACCTTTCTTTTTAGGCGGTGGCTTATTGGCATTTTTGTCGGTGGGGTATTGGCTACTTATTTTAACAGGCCATGCAAGTTGGCACTCATCGATACCTGCAACATTATGGCACGCGCACGAAATGCTGTTTGGCTTTGCAGGAGTTGTAGCTGTTGGCTTTTTACTTACCGCTGCACAAACATGGACAGGCGTACCGAGCATAAGTGGGAAAGCCCTTATGTGGCTTACGTTTATATGGCTTGCAGCGCGCTTAGCCTTTTTTGTGATATTGCCTGATATTGCTCATTTTAATTTATATGCTGCACTTACATTACAAGTTATTTGGTGGCTAGGCGCCATAGCAGTACTGGCTAATATGTTATTAAAAGCCAATAGCAAAAGTAACTATCCGTTTTTAGCTATTTTAGCTGTGCTTTGTGGGCTCAATGTATTGTATTTAATACTTGTTTTAAAACAAAACATGCAGCTTGCACTTGGTGTGGTTGATACCGCAGTACTGGTAATTACTTTACTAGTTGGCATTGTTGCGGGTCGCGTTCTACCATTTTTTACCGCTAAAGGTCTAGGTTTAACCGCACAAGTTCGCACTCCTAAAATAGATAAAGCGGTGATGTATTTATCTATTTTGGCTATCACTTTATTTTTCATCAACAAGTTGTTTTTGAACACGATTAATCCTGCGTTAGTTGTTGCAACTGTTGCTGCGCTTCACCTGCTTAGGGCTGGTTTTTGGTGGGATAGCAAGGTATTGAGAGTGCCGTTGTTATGGTCTTTACATTTTTCCTACTTAGCGTTAGGCGTAGGGTTAATGATGGTTGCATTTAGCTTTTATAGCAGTGCAATACAATTTAAAGATGCGCTGCATTTAATCACTATTGGCACAATAGGTATGATGATTTTAGCAATGATGACGCGTGTATCACATGGTCATACAGGGCGGACACTCGCTATTCCTCATTACATGGCTGTTGCTTTTGCGTTTTTGCTTGTGGCCGCTATTACTCGTTCATTACTCCCTTTTATTATTGGGCCTCACCTTGCTTGGCAAATAAGTGCTTTGCTGTGGTTAGTGGCTTTTTCATTATTTTTAATTCACTGCACACCTATATTAACGCGGCGTCGTGTTGATGGGCGCCGTGGTTAGTTTACCCATAGGAAAACACATATGTTATCTGATAAAACCATTGAGATCGTAAAAAGTACTGTTCCATTATTAGCCGAGGCGGGTACGGTTGTTACCGATCATTTTTATAAGCGTTTATTTAGCCATAATCCTGAGCTTAAAAATATTTTTAATATGGTAAACCAAGATACAGGTCGTCAGCAATTTGCACTTTTTAATGCGTTGGCTGCGTATGCACAAAACATTGATAATTTAGCTGTATTAAAAGAAGCACTAACGCGTATTAACCATAAACATACCAGCTTAAATATTTTGCCTGAGCATTACCCTATTGTAGGTGCACACTTAATTGGTACGCTTAAAGAGCTTCTTCCTGAGCAATTTACTCCCGATGTTGAATACGCTTGGCGCGAAGCTTACGGCGTACTTGCTGACATTTGTATAACTGAAGAAGCTGCTTTGTATGAGCACAGTAAAAATAAACACGGTGGTTGGGCGGGAACTCGCCAATTTGAAATAACCAACAAACAGGCTGAATCAGAACTAGTAACGAGCTTTACACTTACGCCAGTTGATGGCGAAGCTGTTATTACACATAAACCAGGGCAGTATTTAGGTATTAAAGTTAAGCCGGAGGGCGCTGAATATGAAGAAATTCGCCAATATTCTATTTCGCAAAAAAGTAACGCTAAAAACTACCGTATTAGTGTTAAAAAAGAGCTACAGCCAAAGCCTGGCATGGTGTCTAATTATTTACACTCATTAGAGCAAGGCACTATTGTTGAGTTATACCCGCCGGCAGGAGACTTCTTTTTACGTAATAATACAAGTCCAGCGGTACTCATTTCAGCAGGTGTTGGGCAAACGCCAATGCTAGCAATGCTCGAAACGTTATTAAGCGATAACTCTAATCAAAATATTATGTATTTACATGCCTGCGAAAATACTCAGCAGCATTCGTTTTCAAAATATTTAAATGAGTTAAATGCAGTTTATAACCGTTTACAAACAATGACGTGGTTTAACCAAGCGACAGAGGGCGCTGACTTTACTGGGTTAATGAACTTAAACGCAGTACAAGCACAGCTACCATTGAGTAATGGTGACTTTTACTTATGTGGTCCTGCCGGTTTTATGGCATTTATAAAAAACCAGTTACTTGAATTAGGTGTTAAAAATGAGCAGATTCATTATGAAGTGTTTGGTCCGCATCAAGACTTGTAATAACGGTTTAAAATAGAAAAAGGCGCGCAGCGATATGCTGCGCGCCTTTTTTATTAATTTATAAACATTAATAAAGTGCCTTATAACTCTTTACAGGTAACACCTTCAAGTACTGTAGTAAGCTCTTTTTTAGGATAGTAAAGCTCGCATTGGTTATTACGTAGTTGCAAAATAAACTTCTCAGATTTTATATTATGCGCGCCCATAATTACTCTGCCATCAGACCCTTTACTCATTGCATGATCAATTAGCAGTTCGCTACGTTTAGTAAATACCGAATCGGCAAGTGTTACTAATGTGCCTCCCTTAGCTTGTTGAATTGCCTGTTGTAGTGTTGTAATAACGCTGGGATTAACGCTCGTTAATATAGCGGGTTTAGCAGGCTCACTATCTACACTTTGGCATCCGCCTAAAGCGAGCAAGGTGGCTAATGGGAGTAATAATTTAGCCATTACCTTTCCTCACCCAGCGTTGGCCAAGTTAAGTCCATATTACGCTGGGTAAATTGTACCGGCATATTTAAAGGAATGAGAGATTCACGAGAGCTTGAAAAATTAGCTGGTTCTGCTTTTGCAGCAGCCGTTCTAACTGGACAACTGCCATTTTCAACATGAAATAATGCGGTGGCTAAAACGGCCTCGTCACTGTCGCCTAACTGATGATCAAAGTCGTCCTCAATTTCACAACCTTGAACATCAGCATCAAATTGTGGAGTAGGGGTTGGTGTAAAACCCGCAGCGTATTCGCCAAATTCTTTGCTATTTACGCCACTAAACTGAATAGTGTAATAGGTTGTTGCGCAGTTATGAGTTGGGGTAAAGCCATAGGGCTTACCGCAGGTTGTGTCGCCAATTAAAATAACTTCTGCGTCTATACCTTTTAAACCATTAATAAAAGCTTCTGATGCCGAACAGGTGCCTGATGTGCTTAATACATAAACCTTTGATAGGTTTAAATCAGGTAGGTTTTCACCTGTGCTAAAAAAAGTAGAGTAATCTATTTCTTCATCAATAAATGGGAAGGGCGAATCAACGGGTTGTTTATCGTTTTGTTGAGTTTGATAATAAAAGCGGTTGTTAACGTTGGCGTTACCGGCAACCATATAAGCCAATTGTGCCGACAGTGCTAATAAACCACCACCGTTATATCTAAAGTCGATTACAAGCTCATCAATACCATCGGTTTTAAACTTATTTACCGCATCAATAAGCCCTTCTTGGGCAATGCTTATATGGCTATTAAATTGCATGTAACCCACGCTTGAACCATTTGCAGTTGTAATCGTTTTAACATTTTGAACAGGTGTTTGTTCAATATTGCCAGCGGTTACATTAAATGTTTTTTCGGCGCCATCGTTACTGCGTACAACAATAGTATGTGAGTCGCCGTTAGTAGGACTAAATAAACCTTCGTTAAGCATATCTACACCCGACTCTGTATTGGTATTAATGCTAACACCGTCAACTGAAAGTACGGTATCACCACGTTGAAAGCCTATTTGGCTTGCCGGCGAATCATCTTCAAGATAAGCAACGCGTAAAATACGATCGGCTGTATCGCCAATAAACGCCCAATTTATACCGTAACCAGAAGTAACGCCCGATTGCGCTTCTTGAAAGTAATCTTCAGTAGGTTCTGAAAAATGAAAGTTATCTTTTTTTTGCACCTGAGTCGGTAAGCTGCTCTGTTTTTAATTGAGCGAAGTAATCGGCTACTGTTGTAAAGCTTTCAGGGTCGTTATCGGCAATCTCATCATACCAAAGGTATGTTTCGTCGCTCCAAGAGCGAAGCCAAAGCTTTTCATAAAGGGCAGAACCCGCTTGATCTGGGTAGGGGTTGTTGTTATTAAAGGGATCGTTACCCGTACGAGGGGTTTCGCAAAAGTTTTTTAAATCGTTAGAGGGCTCAAATACCGCCGCTGTCCATGTTGGGCTGCTACTAACAGGTGTTGTAACTACAGGAGCAGAGTCGATACCGCCTCCGCCGCCACAACCCGTTAAAGCAAAGCCCGAAAGTGCTGCAAAAATGGCAAGCGAGGTTTTATTATTTTTAAACATAGTTAAGGACTTTCTGTAAATAAGTTGTTTAAAATATTACAACACTCGCTCGTTTATTCAACATTTATAACTTTGATTTATGTAAATGAGTGTTAAAGCTTAGAGCTTGCTCGCACTACTTGTATCTGCAAATGCTTGCTTTTTCCACGCATTAAATAACTTTTGCTGTTTATCAGAGATTTTTAAACCGTATGTTTTTTGCATGTAAGCGTAAGTGTCGGCTATACGTTTACGTGCATAGACAGGCGGTTCAACTACACGTTGCTTAAAGTTTACTTTTACTTCGCAACGACCATACTGTGAGGCGTTTTCGCTAAGCATACCAAAACGATAATTAGAGCGATCGGCATTAATTTCGCCAATAGCTGGCGCTAAGTTATTTATATCAGCTTCCATTTTTCTAAATTTAGCACTTACTTTACGGCAGTTTTTACGTCCGCCATCTTGCCAACATTGTAGCTGATGACCAAATTCCCACGCCGGAACAATATGTTCCCACTCAATGCGTAGTGCTCGCACATTTACTTTGCCTGAGCGGGTAAGTGTATTTCGAGGAATGTAACCACAGTTAGAAGGATCAGGAATGAGTTTTTTGCCTTCTTTTTTAATATCACAACCGCAGTAAATACTTTTGGCGTTGTCAGGGAGGGTTTTAATTAAATGTCTTTTAGCCGTTGAAAAACGGGTAAATTGTTCGGCTGATACCGAAACGCACACACAACAAGCCAGTAAGGCCAGAATAAATCGAGTCATATCCATCACAAATGTGAACTACAGGAACAGGCAGTTTAAAGCCTTGAAGATAAAAGATAAAGTTAACTTAAGGCCTGCACTTATATTACTAAAAAGTGTCCGATTAATTTTTTATTCAAAGTTATTTTCACTATTCATTTATTTCTTACTATTTATCGTATTTTAACCACACAAGATTATACGTTAAGGAGTATGCTTAAAGCTTACTCAATATGGGGATTTGGATTGCAAATGAAATTTGTTGATTATTATGCAGTGCTTGGAATATCGCCTGATGCAGACGATAAAGCGGTTAAAGTAGCTTATAAAAAGTTAGCCAGAAAATATCACCCAGATGTAAGCAAAGAGCCTCAAGCAGAAGATAAGTTTAAAGAAATAGCAGAAGCTTACGAAGTCATTCATAACAAAGAAGAACGCACTAAATACGACGAGTTACGTCGTCATCAACAAAATCGTGCTCGTCAACAGCAAGGTAATTATGGTGGTAACAATGCCTCATCGCAAAGTAATTATCAGCAAAGCGATCCTCAAACCGATCAAGAGTTTTCTGATTTTGTTAATTCAATGTTTGGCGGCGCCGGTGGATTCAATCGTTCCGGGCAGAGCAGAAGTAACGCCGCTCGCGCGCAAAAAGGACAAGATGTGGAAATAGAGTTCCCGATTTTTCTTGAAGAGACTTTAGTTGATACCGTTAAGCCTGTTGAGTTTATGTTACCGCAGCGAGATAGTAGTGGTCGTGTCTCTGAAATTAAAAAATCACTTAAAGTGAAAATTCCCGCAGGCTCAGTAAATGGCGAACGAATTCGACTAAAAGGGCAAGGCGGATTAGGGTCAGCGAACGGGCAAAATGGCGACTTGTACTTACAAATTAGTTTAGTGCCCCACCCATTATTTGATGTTGAAGGTCATAACCTAAATATAGTCGTCCCTCTTGCACCATGGGAAGCGGCTCTTGGTACAAAAATAAATTTACCTACGTTGGCAGGCAAAATCCAATTAACTATTCCATCTAATAGTCAGTCTGGTCAACGCTTGCGTATTAAAGGTAAGGGATTAATGAGTAAAAAAGCCAAAGGTGATTTATTTGCTGTGCTTAAAATTGTTAATCCAACATCTGTTGATGATACCAGTAAAAAACTTTGGGAAGAATTAGCCGAAAAAGCTCACTTTGATCCCCGTAATAACTGGAGCAAGCCATAATGCAAATTATCGTGACACAAAAAGATGATTTACTTACTAGCAAAGAGCTATGTTTGAGTAGTGATATTAGCGAAGCAATTTTATATGAGCTAGTTGAGCACAATATTGCGGTTCCAATTGAGGGGAAGCATGTTACGCAGTGGCAATTTACGGTATCTGCAGTGACCTTAGTTAAAAAAGCGGCCCGTATTCAACATGACTTTTCGTTAGATTGGTCGGCAATAGCTTTAGTTTTACAATTGCTGGATGAGCGTGATGAGTTGATTTTCGAAAACGAAATGTTAAAGCGACATTTGAGTCGATTTAAACACTTGGAATAAAATCTGCCCTTGGGTACTTCCTAGGGCTTATTTACTCTTTGGTGAAAGTGCGCTAGTTCTTAAAAACCAATATGACTACTTTGATTTATTCTTACTTTTAATTCGGATAAATCGTTTTAGTCGTATGTTTTGCATAAGTAGTAATATTCCACTTAGGCAAAAAAGTACGCTGGTTGCTGCAAAACTAATAAGCAGCGGATTATTAAAATCCTCTCGCTCATCGTAATCCATAATATGTAACATCCAAAAAAAGTCGAAAATTCGCCATAGTGTGCTGCGAACGGTGACAACTCTGCCGTTATTTTCTGACAAATACAGTGTTGTGTTAAATGTGTCGTCAAATTGTACCTGCCAAACATTGGTTTTATATCCAACTTCTCGCATACCTTGCTTTAGCAGTACAGCGCTTGTCACTTGAGCATCAATAAGTAAGTGTGCTTTAGCATTTGCGGTAATTTGTATTTTAGTTGGCGGCTCAAAAGGCCGGCCTGTTATACCGTTAAAGCTTTGCTGTTCATCTTTATTTATTACTGTAATTATAGGTGTGGTTAAAAAGTTCTCAAAAATTATTTGTGTTGGATTAACCACCTGAGATGCAATATCGTCAAGGGAGGCAACATAATCAGCCTGCGTAAATGGGTTATTAAGAGTACGTGTTGCAAGATGCTCCCCATGAACTTTATCAAGAGGAATAGCGCTCATGACTAAACCGCCTAATAGCCAAGCTAAAATTTGTAATGTGAGCAAATAACCGAGCCATTTATGTAACTTGCGAGCATACTTAAATATTTTTTTATTCATGTTTTAGTCTTATTATTTTTAGAGGCTAGTTTATTACATTAATGGGATTAGTTACTGCGACATTTTGTCGCAGTTTAAACTATAGCTTACTGTAATCATTTAAAAATAAAAAAGATTACACTTAAATTGCTAACATGACTTATTTGTTTAATTGAGCTGAGTGTTTGATATCCAGCTAGCTTTAAACGCTAAAAAATACTTAAAAGCTGCGAAATATCTATATAAAGTGGTTAATAGAGCATAGTTGATTTGGTATAACGGTAAAACTGCGTTAAAGTTTGCAATGAAATTATTAGAGGATAAATACGAAACGATGTCGGAAATTCAATTTTTAAATGTAGATCTTGAGCTTGAATCAAAGCAAGATATTAGTTTGCTAGTGGCAGACTTGAAAAAAGTCGCGACGATTTTACATTATGACAAAGACGAATACCGTCAATTAGCGCGTATTGAAGCAACAGGTGTAGTAAACACGCCTGACAAAGCAATAAACCATATATGTGAGCTTATTGAATCGTGTTCGCGTAACGCGCTAAAGCAATGGTTAAGCTGTTCACGTAGAACGTTTGATATTGGTTTTGAATCAGGCACTTCCCCTAAGTGCTTTAATCAAGCCTTAGATGCAGATACATTACTACGTATATCTGCGATTGGTGCGGGTATGGAAATTACAATTTACCCAATCGAAAAGTAACTACCTTCGCTCTACGACTGCTGCGGTCATTTTTGATACGCAGCACAGCTCATTGCGGCTATTTGTAATTTTTATTTCCCACACTGAACTACGTTTGCCAATATGAAACGCTCTTGCCGTTGCTGTTAAAGTGCCGTTGCGAGATGCTTTTAAATGACTTGCGCTAATTTCCTGCCCCACGCAGTAAAATTTTGTAAAATCGACAACAAAGTTAGCTGCATAGCTGGCAACTGTTTCGGCAAGTACAACGTTAGCACCGCCGTGAACCATTCCCATTGGGTTATGATGCTCAGGAATTGCCGGCATAGTGGCTACTAAGTAATCATCACCAATTTCAGTGACTTCTATTCCCATGGTTTTCATTAATGTTCCTTGGCCATCAATGCCTTGTTCTAACTGCTTGCACAGCTCTAAAGTGATGGGCTGGTACCAAATACTCATAATGACTCCTTTGCTTTTTTAATCATTTATAAACCTAGCTTTAGTTATATCCCTAAAATGTACACAAGTGAAATTACTTTGGCTATTTTAAGGCTTAATTTAAATTTGCGATTTTTATTTAACTGTATATACTCACAGTTAAATGTACTGTATGGAAAACCAGTTGTATGCGACCATTAACGAACCGCCAAGCTCAAATACTCGAACTAATTAAAGTTTTTATTAAAGACACTGGTATGCCTCCTACACGTGCTGAAATAGCGCAAACATTAGGTTTTAAAAGTGCCAATGCTGCTGAAGAACATTTAAAAGCACTTGCTAAAAAAGGCGCAATTAAAATGAAACCAGGTGCAAGCCGTGGTATTCAGTTAATTGAAGAAGAAGAGCCAGAACAATTAGGTTTACCGCTTATAGGGCGTGTTGCTGCTGGTTCACCTATTTTGGCGCAAGAGCACGTTGAAAGTCACTGCAAAATCGATCCATTAATGTTTAAACCGGCTGCAGATTTTTTACTACGCGTTAACGGTATGAGCATGAAAGATATTGGTATTATGGATGGTGATTTACTTGCTGTACATCGTACTCAAACCGCTGAAAACGGGCAAGTTGTTGTTGCCCGCCTAGACGAAGACGTAACTGTAAAACGTCTTGAGAAAGCGGGTCGTAAAGTATTACTTCATGCTGAAAACGACGATTTTGAATCTATTGAAGTAGATCTTGAGAATGAGTCTTTTAATATTGAAGGCTTAGCCGTTGGCGTTATAAGAAACGCTGATTGGATGTGACTTTAAAAATAGCTTTTAAACAAGCAGTTTTATAAATGCGTACTAATTAGTACGCATTTTCTGCTTTAAATTCGCACTAAAAATAGGGCATAAATAGCTCACTGACAATTTAAGCTGTAAACTTTTTTGCACTTATATTTTCCCCCTCCGAATGCGTTAAACCCCTTTGTTTTGCTCATCTTTTGAACTTCCTGTTACCTAGTTGGTTACTGATTTTTTATTAATTACTCAATATCACCTGGTTGTTTTTTATACTAAAACTTGCTTGTTGTTCATTTTTTAGCTAATTATTAATGTGCTGAGCTAATAATAACTCACAGCTTTTTAGTTTTGAGAACACACAATATACACAAACACGTTGTTGGCGCAGCAAAACCAATCAATATTAAATGAGATTGACTAAAAAAATAAAAATAACGAATTGGCGTTTAAGCCGTATGCCTCTTCGCTTTGCATTCGCAATAGCATCAAAGGAGCCGTCACATGGGTAAACTGACCTCTACCTTGTGGCTTATATTATGTGTTTTTTCGCACCCAGTTTTGGCTAACAGCCAATACAATATGCGCAAAGGCGTAACCGATATAAGCAATAATGTATATCAGCTGCACATGACCATATTTATAATATGTTGTGTGATTGGGGTGATAGTGTTCGCAATTATGTTTTGGGCACTTATTCATCACCGTAAATCTAAAGGGGCTGTACCTGCCCAATTTCACGAAAGCACTAAAGTAGAAATACTTTGGACTGCAATCCCGTTTGTTATTTTAATTGCTATGGCAGTACCAGCCACTAAAACTCTAATTGCAATGGAAGATGCCAGCAAAGCTGATCTCACTATTAAAATTACAGGCTCGCAATGGAAATGGCATTATGAATATATGGGTGAAGATGTAGAGTTCTACTCTATTTTATCTACCCCGCAAGATGAAATAGCGAATCTTGCAGATAAAAATCCTAACTACTTACTTGAGGTTGATAAACCTCTCGTACTGCCAATAAATCAAAAAGTACGATTTTTAATGACTTCTGACGATGTTATTCACTCTTGGTGGGTACCTGATTTTGCAGTTAAAAAAGATGCGAATCCCGGCTTTATAAACGAAACATGGACGAACATAAACGAAGAAGGTACTTACCGAGGCCAATGTGCTGAGTTGTGTGGTAAAGATCATGGCTTTATGCCCGTTGTGGTGGTCGCTAAATCTGAGGCTGATTTTAAAACGTGGCTTGCAGATGCAAAGCAAGCTAAACAAAAAGCAGTATTAGCAGATGCCGCATTACTTGATAAAACCCTCCCGAAAGAAGAATTAATGACTTTAGGCGAACAAGTATATATGGCCAATTGTGCTGCATGTCATCAGCCTACTGGCATGGGGTTACCGGGTGTATTTCCTGCACTTAAAGGCAGCCCGATAGTGCTTGGCGATATAAAAGATCACATTGATGTAGTTACCCATGGGCGACCCGGTACGGCAATGCAAGCATTTGCCAAACAGTTATCTATAAAGCAATTAGCAGCGGTTATTACTTATAAACGTAATGCGTGGGGTAATGATACGGGTGATGTTATTCAACCGAGTCAAATACAGGCAGCACTTGATGCCAAAGTGGAGGCGAACTAATGAGTAGCATAGTAGAACAACCTAACGCCAATGAAGCTCATCATGCTCATCACCCAGCTAAAGGTTTTAAACGCTGGCTTTACACAACTAATCATAAAGATATAGGTAGTTTATATTTAATTTTTTCGCTGACCATGTTCTTAATTGGTGGTGGAATGGCCATGGTGATCAGAGCTGAATTATTTCAACCAGGTTTACAGTTGGTCGATCCTCACTTTTTTAATCAAATGACCACCGTGCATGGTTTAATTATGGTGTTTGGTGCGGTTATGCCGGCCTTTACAGGCCTTGCTAACTGGATGATACCACTCATGATTGGCGCGCCAGATATGGCATTGCCAAGAATGAATAACTGGAGCTTTTGGATTTTACCGTTTGCGTTTTTAATCCTATTGGCATCGTTATTTATGCCTGGTGGGGGTCCTGCATTTGGTTGGACTTTTTATGCACCACTGTCTACAACATACAGTAATGATAATACTGCATTGTTTGTATTTGCCGTACATATTATGGGGATTAGCTCAATAATGGGCGCAATCAATGTGATTGTAACCATAGTGAACTTACGTGCCCCTGGCATGACATGGATGAAGTTGCCCTTATTTGTATGGACGTGGTTAATTACTGCCTTTTTATTAATAGCGGTAATGCCAGTGCTTGCAGGCGCTGTCACTATGGTACTTACCGATAAGTATTTTGCGACCAGCTTTTTTGATGCCGCAGGCGGTGGCGACCCGGTGATGTTCCAACACATTTTTTGGTTTTTTGGCCATCCCGAAGTATACATAATGATTCTTCCTGCCTTTGGCATTATATCTACAATAGTACCTACCTTTTCTCGTAAAAAACTTTTTGGCTATGCCTCAATGGTATACGCCACATCCTCCATAGCACTATTGAGCTTTATTGTATGGGCTCATCATATGTTTACCACTGGGATGCCGGTCGCTGGCGAGTTGTTTTTTATGTACGCGACCATGCTTATATCGGTACCTACAGGAGTAAAAGTATTTAATTGGGTTGCCACAATGTGGAAAGGCTCAATAACTTTTGAAGTGCCAATGCTTTTTAGTATTGCGTTTATTGTGCTGTTTACCTTAGGTGGCTTTTCGGGGTTGATGCTGGCAATTACACCTGCTGACTTTCAGTACCACGATACTTATTTTGTAGTGGCGCATTTTCATTATGTATTAGTAACAGGGGCTGTATTTTCGATAATGGCGGGGGCCTATTACTGGCTGCCCAAGTGGACGGGCAATATGTTTAATATCACGCTAGCTAAATGGCATTTTTGGCTATCGCTGGTGAGTGTGAACGTACTGTTTTTTCCTATGCATTTTGTAGGGCTTGCCGGTATGCCGCGTCGAATTCCCGATTATGCACTTCAATTTGCCGACTTTAACGCAATCATAAGTATTGGTGGATTTGCCTTTGGTTTATCGCAATTGTTGTTTGTAGCTGTGGTAATTAAATGCGCGCGTGGCGGTGATAAAGTGCCTGCAAAAGTATGGGAAGGGGCAGAAGGGCTTGAGTGGGAAGTTGACTCTCCAGCGCCATATCATACTTTTTCTACGCCGCCGGTAATTAAGTAATGACACACGCACCGCTACTCAAACGTTTGGTACTTATTTGCATAGGCATGTTTGCCTTTGCCTTTGCTTTAGTACCTTTGTATGACGTGTTTTGTGATGTAACAGGGCTTAATGGAAAACCTTCGCTTGAGCAGGCAGAGCAAAGTACACAAATAGTACAAAACCGAGAAGTCGGCGTTAGCTTTACTACTCACGCACAAAGTGGTGCACCGTTTGAAGTTAAATCAAAAGAATACAGTGTAGTGGTAAAACCCGGTGCAATGCGTGAAGTAATGTTTAGTGCTAAAAATAACAGCAACCTAGATAAAGTAATGCAGGCTGTACCATCAGTCTCGCCAGGTAAAGCGGCAAAGTATTTACACAAAATAGCCTGTTTTTGCTTTGATCAGCAACCTCTAAAAGCAGGGGAAGAACTTGAATTTAAATTACTTTTTTATGTTGATACCGCATTGCCAAGCGATATTGAAGAATTAACTTTATCTTATACCGTATTTGATATTAGTGAACAGCTGGTGGCAAGTAATAACTAGCTTTTTAAACTAGTGTGAAACTAGGAGTAAATAGAATGAATCAAGAATATGAGCATTATTATGTACCTGAGCATAGCCCATGGCCTATTGTAGGTGCTGTTGCATTGTTTTTTATTGCAGTAGGGGCAGGCTTGACTGTTATGAGTGTAGGTAAAGAAGGTGGTAGCGGGGTTTATCTGCTTTATGCCGGTATTGTTGTACTTGTTTATATGTTGTTTAGCTGGTTTAAAAATGTAATTAGTGAATCGGACCAAGGTTTGTACTCAGCACAAATGGATCGCTCTTTTAGACAAGGTATGAGCTGGTTTATTTTTTCTGAAGTTATGTTTTTTATGGCCTTTTTTGGTGCGCTTTTTTATGCACGGGTATTGTCGGTACCTTGGCTTGGAGGCGCAGGCAATAATGCAATGACTAACGAGGTTTTATGGCCTACTTTTGAAGCCGTTTGGCCGCTAGTTTCAACACCTGCTGGCGAAACTACTCAAGCTATGGGCTGGCAAGGCTTACCGCTTATAAATACCTTAATACTGCTTACTTCCTCAGTTACTTTACATTTTGCCCATGTAGCGATGGAAAACAATAAACGCACTCCACTTAAAGTTTTTTTAGGCGCTACTATTTTGTTGGGTGTTTGCTTTTTAGGGCTGCAAGTTGAGGAGTACATGCATGCATATAATGACCTTAATCTAACGCTAGATGCGGGTATTTACGGTAATACGTTCTTTTTATTGACTGGTTTTCATGGCATGCATGTAACGCTAGGAACGGTACTTTTATTTGTAATATTTTTACGGATATTAAAAGGGCACTTTACTAAAGATAAGCATTTTGCTTTTCAAGCAGCTGCTTGGTATTGGCACTTTGTTGATGTGGTGTGGCTGTGTTTGTTTGTATTTGTATATGTGCTGTAGCGTTTATTGGCGAATTATTTGCTTTAATAAAACCAAGTTTAAGCGCTGCAATAACAACAACTAAAACAACGACCGAAAACAATACGCGACGACCTAAAAAGTGAGACATAGGTCGTCCCCCAGTTTTCCCTGACACCATAATAAACAATGCTCTAAATAAGTTAAAAAGTATAAATATTAACAACAGTACGATAATAATTTTAATAATCACTGAGTTGACCCTTTATGCAGTTAGTTTTATGGCACAAACAAAAGCTTAGTTCACTAATCACACTTTGTATGGTTGTGGTTGTTGTACTTGTGTGTGTGCGACTAGGATTTTGGCAGTTGGAGCGGGGTGAGCAAAAACAGCAGCAACTAACCGCTATTGCTAAGCAACATACTCGTGGTGTGATGAGCTGGTCTCAATTACTTAACCTGCCTGATAGCTGGAACAAAACAGGTGTATTGGTTGAGTTAAAAGGGCGGTTTGTACAAAGCCAATATTGGCTTTTAGATAATCAAGTTTATAACGGGCAAGTAGGGTACGATTTACTTGCTTTACTAAAGCCAGACAGCGAAGAAAAAGTGATTTTAGTTAATTTAGGATGGGTAAAAGCGCCTATATCTAGAGATACACTGCCAAAGGTTACTCTGCCTACAGGTGTTTTTATTCTTAAAGCGCAAATAAAAGAAAATAACTTAAGTAGCTTTACGCTTGAAGATAAAACTACAAATAATGACTTACCTACAAGAATCCAATCTATCGACTTGAATATGCTGAGCACTCAAAGCCAGCAATCATTAATTAATTTTATGGCTTACAGACAAGGTAATGGTGATGAGATTGCAACACCTCATTATGAGGCAGTTGTTATGAGCCCTCAAAAGCATAATGCCTACGCTGTGCAATGGTTTTTAATTGCTGTTGCATGTGCTGTTGTGGCTATTTTTGCGAGCAAAAAAAGGACACTTAATGAAAAATAATCCCCTTGTGTTGTTTGTGGGCTGCTGCGCTATCCCATTAATTTTGGCATATGGCGCATTAAAGTTTGATTGGTTGCCTACTGCAATTACTAATAATGGCGAGTTTTTAAGCCAAGAAATAAAACTTAAAAATTGGCCGCAAAATAATCCCAAGCAATGGACTATCGCACTTAATTATTCAAACGAATGTAACACCCCATGCAGCGAACAACTCAATGCACTTAATAATTTATATGTGGCACTTGGTAAAAACCAAGGCAAGGTTGATATGGCTGTAATGGGAAGTCCCGACAATAAAAACCTACCATGGAAAATTATTACCGAGCAACAGAGTTTAAATCCTGCAAGTTTGTATTTAATTGATCATATGGGGTTAGTGGTACTTGAATATCCCTTTAAGGTCGAGCCACAAGAAAACCGTTTAGTACAAAAAGGGTTATTAAAAGATCTAAAAAAATTACTTAACTATTCTCGTTCTAGCTAACTAAGTTGAGCTTAAGTTGGAGTATCTGATGTATAAAAATTATAAAAACTTAGTATTAATAACAGGATTACTCGCTTTAATTGTAGTTGCTTTAGGTGCGTACACCCGCTTAAGTGATGCAGGTTTAGGGTGCCCCGATTGGCCTGGTTGTTATGGCTTTTTAACGGTACCTAAGCATGAGGCTGACATAGCCTTAGCAACTCAAAGCTACCCCGATATGATGTTCGAAACCGCAAAAGCGTGGAAAGAAATGATTCATCGCTACTTTGCAGGTGCTTTAGGCTTACTTATTTTAGGTTTATTTGTGTTGGCTTTTTTAAAACGCCAATATCCAACTACGCCAGTTAAATTGCCTTTGGCTTTACTTCTACTAGTGGTGTTTCAGGCTGCTCTTGGTATGTGGACAGTAACCATGAACCTTCAGCCGCTTATTGTAATGGGCCACTTATTAGGTGGCTTTAGTATTTTGTCACTTATAACGCTTTTATATTTACGGCTAACCGCAAAACCTATTATGGGTGGCGATAGCGGCGCAAAACGCTATTTCGGTTTAAGTTTAGTAGCGCTCAGTGTATTAATTATCCAAATTGCACTTGGTGGTTGGCTGGCTGCAAATTACGCCGCTCCACATTGTAGTGGTTTGCCATTGTGTAATTACGCACAACCGTTTTCATTGAGTAGCGTATTTCAATTACCACTTGAGCACAGTAATTATGAGTTTGGTGTGTTATCGCAGCAAGCGCGTATGTCTATTCATTTATTACATCGCATTTGGGCACTCGTTACTTGCATTGTTCTGGCGTTAATTATGTGGAAAATATACAGCCAAGCGTACTCTAAAAAAATTAAAAATTGCGTTGTGAGTGTATTACTTGTTCTGCTTTGCCAAATTAGCTTAGGGCTTATTTTAGTACATTGGCATATTCCGTTGGGAGTTGCACTGGCGCATAACTTGATGGCAGCCATACTGTTATTAAGCATGGTTAGGTTGTGTTATTACCTAAAATCACGCACATAAAGGGGAAATATGATGGCACTTATAATTGATAAAAAAATACTGCTACCCGTTAATACTCAATCGCTAATTTCGCGTACACATAGTTTGCTGCAAGACTACTTAGCAATTAGTAAATTTAAAGTGGTAGCTATGCTGGTGCTAACAGCTTGGGTTGGTTTAGCGCTGGCTCCCGATGTAGGGCGCGGTATGGTCGTACAGTTTATTAGCTTGTTAGGTATAGGGCTACTTTCTGCTGCTGCAGCGGTTATTAATCATGTGGTTGATAGCGAGATAGACTCAAAAATGGCGCGGACTCGTCATCGCCCTGTGGCTAAAGGGCGTTTAAGTAAAACACATGCGCTTAGTTTTGCAGCTGTTATTGGGGTTGCTGGTTTTATTATGCTGATGGTGTGGGCTAATACCTTAACCGCTATATTAACGTTATTTGCATTGGTAGGTTATGCATTTGTTTATACATCATTTTTAAAGCGTGCAACGCCGCAAAATATTGTTATAGGTGGGTTGGCTGGCGCAATGCCTCCATTATTAGGTTGGGTGTCAGAAACAAACCAAATGGCAGCAGCCCCTTGGTTACTCGTAATGATAATATTTACCTGGACCCCACCACACTTTTGGGCGCTGGCTATAGCACGAAAAAGTGATTATGAACGCGCTAAAATCCCTATGTTACCAGTAACCCATGGTATCGATTTTTGTAAAACGTGCGTCGTTGCTTACTCTGTTTTACTCGCTGTTGTTTGCGTATTACCTTATTTAATCGGTATGTCTGGATTAATCTATTTGATAGGTGCATGTGTATTAAATGCCGTGTTTATATATAAGGCGGTCAATTTAAAAATTGCTGGAAATGATGAGACTGCAATGGACTTATTTCGTTTTTCGATTATTCATTTAATGGTACTCTTTGTAATCTTATTTATAGATAAATGGCTCCCTTTATGAAGCAGTTATGGCTTGGATTAATTGTTATTTTAGTTTCGTTTTTATCAGCATGTTCAAATGAAAATAGTCCACCAGATGTAGATGCATTAGTTTACGAAAATGCAAAGCCACTGTCTGATTTTACGCTAAACGATCAGCGCGGCGAATTAGTGACTAAGCAACAATTTTTAGGACAGTGGAATTTAGTATTTTTAGGCTACACAAGCTGCCCAGATATTTGTCCATTAACACTTGCTAAGTTAAATGCTGTTTATAAAAACTTACAAGCAGATTATCCGCTACAAGTTTGGTTTTTATCGGTTGATCCAAAACGCGATACACCAGCTAAACGAAAGCAATATATAGATTACTTTAACCCAGACTTTTTAGCTGTATCAGGGGAACATAAACACCTTTTTCCTGTTGTTCGAGAGCTTGGTTTAATTTACGCCATTAGCGATAGTAGTGAATCAGAATATGCTGTTGATCATAGTGCCTCGGTCGCTATGGTTGATCAAAATGGAGCCGTTAGAGCTATTTTTAAACCAGAATTTAAACAAGGTAGTGTGCCATTAATTAATGCGACGACTTTAACGCAAGAGTTTAAAAAAATAGCTGATTACTATAAAAACTAGTTTTTTACTTTTTACCAATTTTAAAGGAGCTTTAGGCTCCTTTTTTTGTATTTTAACGACAGGTTAAATTTAATTAAGCATTTTATGGCAATTTTAATAACTAGGGCTAAGCTTTTGTTATGAATTGAATTGACAGGGAATGCACTTACTAAATGCTAAAACTTCCGAGCGAACTTGCTATTACGCAAGTTGAAACACTACATCAAGACTTACTACACGAACTCAATAGCAACGATGATATCTGTCTTGATATTAACGATGTAATTTCTGCTGATACTGCCTCAATTCAACTTTTATGCGCCTTACAAAAACACCTACTTACTATACAGCACAAAATAATATGGGTAGGCAGTAGCGAGGCCTTAACGCATACAATTAATAAACTTGGCTTAAGCCAATACTTAACAACCGAAAGTAAAAGTTAGGGGTATATATGAAAAGAATTTTAGCGGTTGATGATTCAGCATCGATGCGTCAAATGGTGAGCTTTACATTAAAAACTGCCGGGTTTGATGTAACCGAAGCTAAGGATGGCAGTGAAGCTCTCGCTATTGCCAAGCAACAAGACTTTGATGCCGTGATCTCAGATGTAAACATGCCAATAATGGATGGAATTACATTAATACGAGAGCTGCGTACTTTACCTAGTTATAAATTTACACCACTACTGATGCTTACTACAGAGTCGGGCTTAGAAAAAAAGATAGAGGGTAAAGCTGCTGGTGCAACAGGTTGGATTGTAAAACCATTTAATCCCGATCAGCTACTAGCGGTAATTAAAAAAGTTATTCGCTAAGGAGCGCAGTGTGAGTATAGATTTAAGTCAATTTTTTGAAGTTTTCTTTGAAGAGAGTTTTGAAGGCCTAGATACCATGGAGGCTGAGTTATTAAACTTAGTGCCAGGTGAGGAAGATTTAGAAACTATCAACACTATTTTTAGAGCTGCTCACTCAATAAAAGGAGGCAGTGGTACTTTTGGCTTTAGCTCCGTTGCTGACTTTACTCATGTACTTGAAACACTACTGGATCAAATTCGCCAAGGTGAACGAGAGCTTAGTACCGAGCATGTCAATTTATTACTCAAAGCTGTGGATTGCTTGCGCGCTTTACTTGCTGCACTTCAAGGTGAGCAAGAGCCAGATTTAACTGAGGCAGATTTGTTAAAAGTACAATTTGAACATGTACTTGGAATGAAAAACGAAACACAAGAAAATAAACCTCAAAGCTGTGAAGAGCAAACAAGTAGTAACACCTATCAAATAGACTTTAAACCCCATCATCATTTATTTAAAACAGGAAACGAGCCACTGTATATGATCAGTGAGCTTGAAGAGCTAGGTGAGTTAGAAACCACAGTATTTTACGATGAAGTTCCAGAAATTACAGATTTGAGCAGTGATGAATGCTTTTTACATTGGCGCTTTTTTTTAGATACTAGCCATGATGAAAAAGCCATAAAAGAAGTATTTGAATGGGTAGAAGACGATGCCGACATAAAAATTGAATTATGCGGAGGCTTATTTGGCAATGATGAGCAAATACAACCTAATCAAGGTGAGATATCTAAAGCTGTTGAGCTTGAAACATCCGATTTAATAAAAGTAGCTGAGCTACCTAGTAAGCCAAAGCAACCCGCTGCTAATAAAGATAAAAAACCTGCAAGTACACCAGAGTCTACCTCCATTCGAGTTGGTATTGATAAAGTTGATTCGTTAATAAACATGGTTGGCGAACTTGTTATTACACAAGCTATGCTAAATCAACTCAGCGAACAAGAAATCACACCAGCCACAATTACTTTACTACAGGAAGGCCTAGCGCAACTTGCCCATAATACGCGTGATTTACAAGAAAATGTGATGCGCATTCGTATGCTGCCAATAAACTTTGTATTTAGTCGTTTTCCTCGATTAGTGCGAGATATAGCGCAAAAACTAAATAAGCAGGTTGAGCTAAAGTTGATTGGAGAGCAAACCGAGCTTGATAAAACAGTAATGGAAAAAATATCCGATCCTATGGTGCATTTAGTGAGGAACTCACTTGATCATGGATTAGAGACTGTTGAGCAAAGACTGGCGGCAGGTAAAGATCCCGTTGGCACAGTAACCTTAAATGCATTTCATCAGGGTGGAAACATTGTTATTGAAATAATGGATGATGGGCAGGGGTTAAATACAAAAAAAATAAAAGAAAAAGCCATCGCTAACGAATTAATCTCAGCTGATAACCATCTCAGTGACGATGAAATAAATGAGCTTATTTTTATGCCCGGCTTTTCGACAGTGGATGAGGTAAGTGACTTATCTGGTCGTGGAGTTGGGATGGATGTAGTTAAGCGAAATATTCAATCATTAAATGGCTCAGTGGAAGTAACCTCAGCGCCCGGTGTTGGTTCTACGTTTACTATTAGATTACCACTTACTCTCGCTATTTTAGATGGGCAATTAGTTAAGGTGGCTCAGCATACTTATATTATCCCGCTCATTTCTATTGTGGAATCTCTGCAAATTGATATTGCTAAAGTGAGTCGAGTGGGTAAAAACCTTGATGTATTGAGGCTTCGGGACGAATACATTCCTATTTTAAGGCTCTACGATATTTTTAATCATAAAAATGCCATTGAATCACTCGATAAAACGCTGCTTGTTGTTGTAGAAACAGATAACCAAAAGGTGGGTTTATTAGTTGATGATTTACTGTCTCAACAACAGGTTGTTATTAAAAGTTTAGAGGCTAACTATCATAAAGTTGATGGCGTATCGGGAGCTACTATTTTAGGCGATGGGCGTGTATCGCTGATTGTGGACATTAGCGGCTTAATAAAGCTCTCAGGTTTAAAAAAACCAGGTAGCCAAGAATTAACGATTGAAACGCAAGCCACTTTGGAGGCGTTATGAGCTCAGAGCAAAGCCAGTTAAGTAATCAATTAAATCTTCAGCAACAGCAAGGTGTAAAACAGTTTTTAACTTTTATTATGGCTGATGAAGAATACGGCGTTGATATTTTAACAGTACAAGAAATTCGCAGTTGGGAAGAAATTACAGTATTGCCCAATGCGCCTGAATTTGTAAAAGGCGTTATTAATTTACGTGGAACAATAGTGCCAATTATTGATTTACGGTTGCGCTTTGGATTACCAAGTGTCGACTATGGGCCATTAACGGTGGTTATCGTTGTCAAAATAGAATTTGAACTAGGTAGTAAAATTATAGGTGTTGCTGTTGATGCCGTTTCTGATGTTTACAGTATTGCGGAGCAAGATGCGAAAGCGGTTCCTAGTTTATCTGAATCGAATAATTGTGAATATGTAGCTGGGTTGGTGAATGTTGGTGAAAAAATGGTAGCGCTAATTGACCTGCAAAAAACAATGAATATTTAGCAAACAGAAACTAAATGAATAATAAACTTAAAGGTGGTGATGAGCATGGGATGGTTTAGTAATCCAAAGCAGTCAAAATCAAGTAATGATTTAATTGTAGACGCATTGAATAAATCATTAGCGGTGATTGAGTTTGAACCTAACGGAAAAATAATTACTGCAAATATGAATTTTCTAAACGCGATGGGCTATCGCCTTGAAGAGGTTCAAGGCCAGCATCACTCTATGTTTGTTGACCCAGATGAAGCTCAGGGCAACGATTATAAGAACTTTTGGCAACGCCTGCGTAATGGCGAGTTTATCTCAGATGAGTTTAAGCGTAATGCAAAAGGTGGAACTGAGGTATGGATCCAAGCAACTTATAACCCAATTGTTGATGAGCAAGGGCAAGTATTAAAAGTAGTTAAGTTTGCCACCGACGTGACCGAGCAAAAGTTAATAGCAGCAGAAGCTTCAGGGCAAATTAGTGCTATAAGTAAATCTCAAGCGGTTATCGAGTTTAATTTAGATGGCACTATTATTGATGCCAATGATAACTTTTTAAATGCACTTGGTTATCAACTTAGCGAGATTAAAGGTCAGCACCATAGGCTTTTTATTGAACCCGAACATGCAAATAGTATCGAATATAAAGAGTTTTGGGCCAAACTAGGTCGCGGTGAATTTGATTCAGGGGAATATTTAAGAATAGGGAAGCAGGGTCAGGAGGTTTGGATTCAAGCATCTTATAACCCAATTTATGATATGAACGGCAAGCCGTTTAAAGTGATTAAATACGCATCTGATATTACTGAACAAAAAGAGCTTGAAAAAGCATCTCGTAAAGCAGCCGATTTAGCAAATGCGCTTAAAGTTTGCCAAGCGAACGTAATGATTGCTGATGAAGACCTTAATATAGTATTTGTGAACGATCGTGTTCAGCAAATGCTAAAAGTCCGCGAAAAAGAATTACAAACTGTATTACCAAGCTTTTCTGTTGATAATTTAATTGGCACCTGTGTTGATGATTTTCATAAGCACCCTAATCATCAGCGCGATTTATTAAAAAATCTCGATAAGCCTCATAAAGCCGAATTACTTTTAGCAGGTGTCACTTTCACCTTAATTGCTTCACCTTGGATTAGCCAAGATGGAAAGCATTTAGGCACCATTGTTGAGTGGGAAGATAGGACCAATGAGGTTGCGCTTGAAAAAGAAATAGCCGAACTTATTAGCGCTGCAGGTAATGGCGAATTAGATACAAGAGTCGCGGAAGAAGGCAAGGAAGGATTCTTTTTACGTTTGGCTCAAGGGCTAAATAGCTTAGTTAAAATAGTTGATGATGCAGTTGCTGACACGGGCAGTATGCTCGATGCGATGGCAAATGGTGATTTATCAAAACGAGTTGAAAAAGAATATAAAGGCTCATTTGATAAACTCAAACGCGATGCTAATGCTACGGCAGATAAGTTAACGGAAGTGATTAATCGCATTAATTCATCGGCAACGCTTGTAGCCAGTGGTGCAGAGGAAATCTCTCAAGGTAATGCTGATTTAAGCCAACGTACAGAAGAGCAAGCCTCGTCACTTGAAGAAACAGCGTCGAGCATGGAAGAGATGACTAGCACCGTTCGCCAAAATGCTGATAACGCAAAAGTGGCAAACGATTTAGCAGAAGAAACATGCGAAAAGGCGATTCAAGGTGGTGAGGTTGTAAATAGAGCAGTTACGAGCATGTCGGCAATTAATGAGTCGAGCAAGAAAATTGCAGATATTATTGGTGTCATTGACGAAATAGCATTTCAAACTAACTTATTAGCGCTTAATGCTGCAGTAGAGGCTGCAAGGGCTGGTGAACAAGGTCGAGGCTTTGCGGTTGTTGCAGGTGAAGTGCGTAATTTAGCACAGCGCTCTGCAGGCGCAGCGAAAGAAATTAAAGAGTTAATAAGAGATAGTGTAGGCAAAGTAGCTGATGGCTCTCAATTAGTTAATGAGTCGGGCGCTACACTTAAAGAGATTGTTGTATCGGTACAAAGAGTGACGCAAATGATTTCTGATATTACAGAGGCATCTGAAGAACAAAGTGCGGGTATTGAACAAGTTAATACCGCCATCTCACAAATGGACGAAATGACGCAACAAAATGCCGCCTTAGTAGAGCAAGCCTCTGCCGCTGGCGAGTCTATGGCTGAGCAAGCTAATGAGATGCGCCAACTACTCAACTTTTTCTCAATAGGTCAGCAAGAGATGGCGATGATTTCGCCGACTATGCGCACACCTAAATTATCTCATAAGTCGCAAAGCAGTTTTGTAAGTAATAAACCCAGAGGCGATAACTTTGTAGACTCTGCTGATGAATGGGAAGAATTTTAACAACCAATCTTCTTATATACCTCGCTGAATACATAATCACAGCGAGGTATTATTTGGCAGGCTAAATTGAGAGCGAACAATGAAAGAGTTTTTGTGTACCGACCGCGACTTTAAAGAAATTGCCAGTTTAGTTTATAGCGCATGTGGAATTGTATTAGGTGAGCATAAGCGAGAGATGGTTTATTCACGCTTAGCAAGACGTATTAGAGAGCGAAAACTAACTGACTTTAAAGCCTATTTAGAGTATTTAAATAGCCATAAAGATCAGGAGTTTGATGCCTTTATTAATGCAATAACAACTAACTTAACGTCTTTTTTTCGTGAAATACACCACTTTGAATTTATAAAATCTGAGCTTGTACCTGCTCTCTTAAAGGCAAATAAAAATAGTAAGCGAGTAAGAATCTGGTCTGCAGGTTGCTCAACAGGAGAAGAGCCCTACAGTTTGGCGATGACTTTAAATAATGCATTTCCGAGCAATTGGGATGTAAAAATACTAGCAACCGATTTAGATTCTAATGTATTGGCAAAAGCACAAAAGGGTATTTACACCGCAGCGAATGTTAACGGCTTAGATGACGTGCAACTTAAGCGTTGGTTTTTAAAAAGTAAAGACGGTGAAAACTATAAAGTTAAAGATAGGCTAAAAGAGTCTATTTCATTCAAGCGTTTAAACTTATTGCAAGATTGGCCAATGAAAGGAGCATTTGATCTTATTTTATGTCGTAATGTTGTTATTTACTTTGATAAAGAAACAAAAGATCAGCTTTTTAAGCGTTACGCCAATATATTAAATGAACAAGGTTATTTGTTTTTAGGTCACTCAGAAAGTATGGGAAAAGAGCATACGCAATTTAAAAATTTAGGGAAAACTATGTACCAAAAGGGACAAAATGCACGCAGAGTTTAGGCCGGTATTACCTAACTTTGAACATATTAAACGATATTGGGACTCGGGCCGAGGTAGCGTTGTTGCTAAAGTGCTTCCGGGTGAGTTTTATGTTTCTAAAAATAATGAGCTGATCTCTACAGTTCTGGGTTCGTGTATTGCGGCTTGTGTTTACGATGAAGTACTAGGGATTGGGGGCATGAATCACTTTATGTTACCAATTCAAAAGGGAGTAGAACTTAAGAATGCGCATAGTTTAAGTTGTCGGTATGGCAATTGGGCTATGGAGTATCTTATAAACGAAGTTTTAAAAAATGGTGCGTCTCGCCGTAACCTAAAAGTAAAACTTTTTGGTGGGGGTAAAATTATTAGTGCGATGACTGATATAGGGCTGGGTAATATTAGTTTTGCAGCGGCGTATATTAAAGAAGAGGCATTAAATCTAGTTGCCCACGATATGGGTGGACCATGGCCACGAAAAATATTTTTTCATCCGAACACCGGTAAAGTTCATATGAAAAAACTTAAAAACCTACATAATAATACGATTGAAAAACGCGAAGTCCGTTACTTACAAAACCTTAAAAAGCAAGAAGTAGTAACTGATATAGAGCTGTTTTAGGAGTATGCATGATTAAAGTATTAATAATTGACGACTCCCCCTTAATTAGGCGTTTACTCACTGAAATATTACAGCAAGCTAAAGATATTACGGTAGTGGGGAGCGCTGAGGATCCCTACGAAGCTCGCGAAATGATAAAAAAGTTAAATCCTGATGTATTAACGCTCGACGTAGAAATGCCAAAAATGGATGGCATTAGTTTTTTAAAAAACTTAATGCGATTAAGACCAATGCCAGTAGTGATGATTTCAACACTGACCCAAAAAGGCTCTCCTATTACACTCGAGGCACTCGAATTAGGGGCTGTTGATTTTATAGCTAAGCCTACTAATAACGTAAGAGAGCAATTGAGCCAATATGCATCACTTGTTCAACAAAAGGTGCGAATAGCTGCTGGAGCAAGAGTAAGAAGCTATAAAAAAACGGTCGTCACAAATGAGCCTATTAATACCCATTCTCAATTTTTACTTAATAAAGTAATTGCGATAGGTGCTTCCACGGGGGGTACTGAGGCTATCAAAGAAGTACTTATTAAAATGCCACAAAATTGCCCGCCCATTGTAATTACTCAGCATATTCCTCCTGTGTTTAGCGCCTCATTTGCTGAGCGAATGAATCGTACATGCACGATAAATGTGAAAGAGGCTGAACATGGCGATAAGCTTAGCACTGGCTGGGCTTATATAGCACCAGGTGGTTTTCATTTAAGTATTAAAAAGCGAGGTGTTAGCTTGTATTGCCAGCTTGATGATGGCGAGCCGGTCAACAGACATAAACCTGCGGTAGATGTGCTGTTTAACTCATTAGTTGAGACAGGAGCTAAAAACGTAGTTGCAGCCATACTAACAGGGATGGGGAGTGATGGCGCAAAAGGGTTACTTGCACTAAAACAAAACGGTGCGTATACCTTGGCTCAAGATGAGTACTCATCGGTGGTATGGGGTATGCCTAAGGCTGCCGCTGAGTTAAATGCAGCAGACGAGATAGTTGCGCTGGATAAAATAACCCAGCGACTACTACATCAGGCAGTTAAGGTTTAGGCGCTTCAATTACCCAAGGCTGCGAAAACCAAAAATAATCACCAGGGCTAGAAATAGAAGGGGCCGTACAATTAAAACGAGAGCGTCCTTTATTAAGCACCTTTGGTGAGGTTATTTCGACTGTATTTTTATTTACCCATTTTAAATCTGCTTGGCCTACGCTTGATACGTAACAGGCAAATTGGCTTTTATGAAAGTCACCCATTTTAAATTCAATTGTGAGCGTGGGTGGATTTTGTTGTGTAACGCTATCTTGATAAGTTAAATTGGTGATATTAAACGCGCGTGAGTTAAGCTTAGTAATAAGAGTTTCTAGTTTGCTGTAAAAGCCTGATGCAGGAAAACGTGGTAAGCGGCTAAAATTAGAGTCTTTATTTACAGCGCCGGAGTGCTGACCAATACCCACAAAACCAAGCTCTGTCACAAGTGCTTGCAGCTCGTTATTAAACTCACCATACGGGTATGCTAAGTATTTATAGTCGTGGCCTATTTCTTCTTTTATACGCTTTTGAGAGCTAATAATATCTTGCTTAATACGTGATTGCCATTGTGCATCGGTTTCGTTTTCAAGCTTAAGGTGTAAGTAATCATGTTGTCCGCTATGATTGGCTATTAATGCCCCTTTTTTAGATAATTCTTTGAGCTTATCCCACCCCATTACGTAGCTGATGCCCTCGTCGATTAATTTAGGATTTACAAAGATAGTGTACGGGTAGCCAAACTTTTCTAAAATAGGCGCGGCTTGTTCATAGTTATTGTTATAACCATCATCAAAGGTGATGGCGACAGTTTTATCAGGTAAGGTTTCACCTTGCTGAAGTGCGTTTATTAAGTCATTAAGAGGAATAACGTTAAAGTTGTGCTCTTTTAAATAGCTCAAATGTTTAGTGAATGTATTGGCGCTAACGCTTGTTACAGCGGGTAGGGTTTCACTAACATGATGATACTGTAAAATAACGGCTGCTTGAGCCCGCACAGATACACTAATGAGGATAAATAATACTAAATGAAACAATTTCTTATACATAATAAGGCACACCATAAAAGCTTGCTGTTGTTAGCGGGTCCGATGATACTATCAAATATCACAGTGCCGTTGTTAGGAATTGTTGATACTGCTGTAATTGGGCACTTAGGAAGCGCTCATTACCTAGCGGGTATTGCCCTTGGCTCTGCAGTTATATCTATTTTATTTTGGCTTGCTGGTTTTTTAAGAATGAGCACCACGGGACTCGTGGCACAAGCATACGGAAAAAACGATTTAACCCAACTTGCCGCTTTACTTAAACGAAGCCTATTGCTTGCAAGCGCAGTGGCCGTGCTATTAATTGTGTTATCCCCATTAATAAAGCACGCTATAGCTTACCTCTCCGCCGCCAATAGCGACGTACTTACCCAAGCGTATCAGTATTTTAGCATTCGTATTTTTAGTGCTCCAGCAGCATTATGTAATTTAGTGTTACTGGGGTGGATGCTTGGTGTGCATTATGGTCGAGGTCCATTTTATTTATTACTCGTCACTAATATCGTTAATATAGTACTCGATATTTATTTTGTTGTTTATTTAGATTGGGCAGTTGCAGGCGCTGCGTGGGCTTCACTTATTGCTGATTATACGGCTTTAGTATTTGCACTGTTTTTAGTGGTTAAACTAGCTAAAAAACAAGACATTGATCTAAATGTACCGAATTGGTTGAGTATTAGCAAAATGGCTGAATTATTGAGTTTGAATAGAGATATATTTATTCGCTCTTTAATACTGCAATTATGCTTTAGTTTTATGACGTTTTACGCAGCGCGTATAGGCGAAACCACATTAGCTGCTAATGCTGTTTTACTTAACTTTCTAATGTTGGTGAGTTTTGCTCTTGATGGCGTTGCTTACGCGTCTGAGGCAAAAGTAGGGCAAGCTAAAGGCCAAGGAAGCGTTAAAAATATAGAGCTTTGGGTTAAAATAAGTGTATTTTGGGGCATGCTTTTTGGCGTCTTATATAGCGCTTTTTTTGCATTATTCGGCAGCGGTATAATCAAGCTTTTAACCAATGTGCCAGAGGTTATTGAAGAGGCAACACACTATTTACCATGGCTAATAGTGTTGCCTATTTTGGCCATGAGTTGCTTTTTGTTTGATGGTGTTTTTGTAGGGCTTACGCGAGCAAAGAACATGCGTAACAGTATGATACTTTCAGCTGGAGTTGGCTTTTTTGGTGTGTTTTGGGTGTTTATAGACTTGCAAAATAACGGGTTATGGCTGGCTATGAGCTGTTTTATGTTAATGCGCGGGCTTACATTAATAATTAAATATCACCACTTAAAAATAAATAATCAGCTATTAGATTAAACTAAATAAATGGTTTATTTCCAGAGATCGGGGTCGTGGTGTTTAGGGCCCATATCTTTTAAAACTTGTGAAAAACGATTAGCAAAAATACCGCAGTAGCCCCAACCGGCAAAAAATAATGCGGGGAGTAAAATTATAACGCCAATTATTTGTAAGCTGTAGTGAGTGTAATACCCAATAGATATGAATATCACGGCTAGCACAAACAGTGCTAAGCCGCGAAAAAAGCGCTTTAAGCTCAGCTTAGGGTTGCTCCCTAAGCGATAAATAAGCTGCTTTAGCATTTAGAAGGCCTAATAGTAAGAGTGATCGCCCGCTTCGTGCTCTGTTATATCAGCAACACCGGTGATTTCTTCAAACTTAGCTATCATTTCTTTTTCAATGCCTTCTTTTAGCGTTACATCGATCATAGAACAACCGTTACAACCACCACCAAACTGAAGTATAGCTATACCTGCAGCTGTAATTTCAACAAGGCTTACTTGACCACCGTGGTTAGCAAGTTGTGGATTTACTTCGGTTTCTAGCATGTGCTGTACACGTTCGTTTAACGATGCATCGTTACCTATTTTACGCGCCTTTGCATTTGGTGCTTTTAGCGTTAACTGAGTACCCATTTTGTCGGTAACAAAATCGATTTCAGCTTCTTCTAAAAATGGAGCACTTTCTGCATCTACAACGGCATCAAAACCGTTAAAGTTTAGGCGAATATCGCTCGCTTCTACAGCGTCTTCTGGACAATAAGACACACCACATTCCGCTTGTGATGAACCAGGGTTTACAACAAACACACGAATATTGGTTTGTTGTGATTGATCTGCTAATAGTTTAGCAAAATGCGCTTGCGCTGTTTCGGAAATAGAAATCATAAAACCATCTATACTTGACTAAATTACTCGGATACTGCGTATCATACTCCGCTCATCGTGTTGCGGCTAGTGTTGAGCGTAAAAAGTTGGCATCTATTTTAAGCAATGGTAGCGTGCAAACAACGAACATTTTTTGAGTGATTTATATGCGTTTGGTATTAACATTAATGGTGGTGTTGCTTAGCTTTTCAAGTGTAGCTAAGCCACTTTCGTATTATTTTGAACAAGATGTAAAATTTGACCCTTCAATTCCTACTCCTGAGCAAGTACTCGGTTACGAAGTAGGAGAGTGGCACGTGAGACACGATCAGCTCGTACGTTATATGGAAATACTTGCTGATAAAAGCGACCGTATAAATTTTGAGGTGATTGGCCGCACGCATGAACAACGCCCGTTAGTAATGCTAACAATTACTGCTGCTGATAAGTTATCAAGCATAGAGCAGACACGCCAAGCTCACTTAGCACGCTTAAGTAATAACAGTAGTAAAGCACAAGACGATCCTGCCGTTGTATGGATGGGTTATAGCGTTCATGGTAATGAGTCATCAGGTAGTAACTCATCTTTGCTGGTGGCATATTACTTAGCTGCTGCACAAGGTACTGAAATAGATGAGCTATTAAATAACACGGTTATTTTACTCGACCCTTCACTTAATCCTGACGGGCTTGCTCGTTTTGCTAATTGGGCAAACAGTAACCGAGGCATGAACTTATCAAGTGACCCTAAAACCCGTGAACATGTTGAAAACTGGCCAAGTAGTCGTACCAATCACTACTGGTTTGATTTAAATCGTGACTGGTTATTACTACAGCATCCTGAATCGCGCGCGCGTATTGCTAAATTTCATCAGTGGAAACCAAATGTCTTAACCGATTTTCATGAAATGGGGCCTAATAGCAGTTACTTTTTTCAACCAGGTATTCCAAGCCGTAAACACCCAATAACACCTGATGAAAATGTAACGTTAACTAAAGCGATTGCTAACTATCACGCAAAAACGTTAGATGAAAACAACGCACTTTATTTTACTGAAGAAAGCTTTGATGACTTCTATTACGGTAAAGGTTCAACCTATCCCGATGTAAATGGTGGCATAGGCATTTTATTTGAGCAGGCAAGTTCTCGTGGACATATTCAAGAAACTATAAATGGACCTTTGAGCTTTCCTTTCACTATTAAAAATCAACTGTTAACGAGTTTATCTACCTTTAAGGCAGCAGTTGATAACCGCCAAGCGTTATTGGATTACCAAGCTAAATTTTATAATCAGGCTACTGATTTAGCCAGCGATGAAAGCTTTGAAGGTTATGTTGTTGAAGGTGCAAGCGACAACACCCGTATTATGCACTTTTTAGAATTGTTAAAGCAGCATCAAATTAACGCTTACCCACTTACTAAATCATTAAAAGCAGATGGTAAGAATTTCAGTACACATAGCTATTTTGTACCATTAGCACAACCACAATATCGTTTGGTAAAAGCGATTTTTAGTGAGCAAAAAAACTTTGCCGATAATACTTTTTACGATGTATCTGGCTGGACATTAGCGCATGCGTTTAATTTGCCATTTTCTAAAGTTAAAAGTAGTTGGGGATTAAAGGTTGCTGATAAAGCATGGGAAAAAGTAGCAACCCCATCATTTTCTTCACTCACCGAAGGTTACGCATTTGGTTTTTCGTGGGATGATTATTTAGCACCTAAAATGTTAAATAGCTTATTACAGCAAGGTATAAAAGCACGTGTAGCGCTAAAAGCATTAACGGCTAAATCAACATCAGGAGAAATTAATTTTAAACCTGGAAGTATTATTATACCGGCTGGACTACAAACAAATACAGATTGGATTACCTTGCTAAATAAAGCACAAAATGAGTTTGGTATTGCAATCAAACCTATTACATCAGGTTTAACAAGCAAAGGAGCCGATTTAGGGTCGCGATCAATGGCGGTTGTTAGTGCTCCAAAAGCACTGCTTATTGGCGGGCAAGGCGCAAGCCAGTACGAAGTCGGCGAAGTGTGGTATTACCTAGATCGCTTTGTAGGTGTTGCACCAACAATTGTTGAAATGAACCGCTTTAGTTCACTCGAGTTAAGTGACTACAGTCATATTGTGCTTGCTCATGGCAATTACAATAGCTTATCTGATGCCGACAAAGTTGCTATTAAAAGCTGGGTAAGAAAAGGCGGCGTTATTTGGGGTCACAAAGGCGGTGCTAAATTTTTAGCTGATCAGCAATTACTCAAAGCAAGCTATCTATCACGACAAGATGTAGCAAGTGCATTTAAAACGACAGATTTAAGTTATGGCGATAAAGATCATTTAGCAGGACGTCAACGCATTGCAGGTGCTATTTTTAATACTAATGTAGATTTAACTCATCCGCTTACATTTTCACTTAAGCGTAATACATTGCCCGTATTCAAAAACAGTACTTGGTTGCTAGAAGCTTCCGATGCTCCGTTCGTAAATGTACTTACCTACACTAAAAATCCATTATTGGCAGGCTTTACCGATGCCGTTAATGTTGAGCAAGTTGCTGGCGGCGCAGGCTTAATTGCTCACTCATACGGACGAGGTACAGTAATAGGCATGACCGACGACCCTGTATTTAGAGGTTACTGGTATGGGACTAGTCGACTACTAAGCAACGCTTTATTTTTTGGCCATACGTTTCGTGCAAATGGCGAATAATACTAATTCGCTTAAATTAAGTGATCTATTTTGAGGATGGAAAAACGTGTTGAGAGCTAGGCAAAAAATTCGCTATTTAGTTGTTCTCGGCAATTGCTCCTGCATTGCTCTACCTTCTGCATCCATGCAGTCGTAAATGAAAATTTTTTAACTCAGGTAGCGACACGTTTAGCCCCGTAAAATGATTAAGTATTATTGCGGATTGGTATAATACTTTTTAATAATTAAATAGGCGTTAAGCAAGTTGTAAAAGCCCACACTTGTTTAGCGCCTGCTTGTTTTAGTGCACTAGTAGCTGCGTTTAATGTTGCCCCTGTCGTCATCACATCATCAACAATAGCGACTGTTTTACCGCCCATATCCTCTGTACAAATAAAGGCATTTTTTAAGTTTTTAATACGCTTTGCTTTAGATAGCTCCGACTGAGCTTGTGTGTTTTTATTGCGAATAAGTACGTTACTCACTGATGCGTAATTAGCTAAACATGGTTGCCAAACTTGGCTTACCTGATTAAACCCGCGAGTAATGAATCGGCTTTTATGAAGAGGTAAAATAATAAAGGTATCTGGCAAAGTAGGGCTTTGCTCAAAAAACTGCGTTAATTGTTTTTGTATAACTTGCTGCAATGCCTTTTTATAATGAATTTGATTATTAAATTTTAGCCTTTTAAGCCAATGTTCAAAGGGAGGTTGATAAAAAGCACAGGCAAATAATTTATCAAACTCGCAATTAGGAAACATCTCAACAATATCGGGTCGATGCAGTAAATTCTTATGCTTACTAAAATCAAACAATGGTAAATCTTCAAGGCAATAATCACAAAGCCCTAAAGAGGTCGTAATCGTATTTTGACATTGCACGCAATAAGAGGGAAATAACCAATTTAAAATGGCTTGCTTCACTGACTCGCTCCTTGCATTGCAATCGCCTTTTTAAACGTTATGATGAGCCTAAGTTTGGTAAAGGTTAGGCAAATATGCAAAATGAGTTAGTGTTATTACATGGTTGGGGAATGAATCAGGGCGTATGGCAGTTAGTACAGCCAGAACTTGAGTTTTTATATTCAGGAAGTGCACGTAGCCTTGACCTACCTGGGTTTGGTAATAGCCATGTTTGCCCAAGCCCTTATACTTTGCATGATGCAGCAGAAACTTTAAGTAAGCAATTAAAGCCGAAGACCATTTTAATGGGGTGGTCGTTAGGTGGATTGTTTGCACTTTATATTGCTAAGCATTGGCCTGAAAAAGTATCAAAAGTTATTTTAATTGCATCGACTCCTTTCTTTGCTGAGGCAGATAATTGGCCCGGAATAAAAGCGAATGTATTGGCGCAGTTTAAAGAGCAGTTAGTTAATCATCGAGAAAAAACAATAGAGCGCTTCTTAGCTATTCAAGCGATGGGTAGCGAGTCGGCGCGTGATGATATAAAGCTGCTTAAACAATTACTAAATCAGTACAGCGCACCACAAAGCGACGCCCTGAGTGCTGGTTTAGATATTTTACAAAACGACGATTTACGCGATTTATTTGCTCATTGCCCAGTACCTATCAAAGGAGTATTTGGCCGACTTGATGCCTTAGTGCCTTATAAAGCAATTAGTGAAATGTCAGTACTAAATACTGAGTTTGAATACGAGGTGCTAGATAAAGCGTCGCACGCGCCATTTATTTCTCATAAAAGTGAGTTTTTATCTGTCGTTAAATCAATGCTTTAAAATAGAGCTAAGAATAGCGCTGTTTAAAGCTTTATTTTGAGCAGAACCTGAGCGATAATTAAACAATGTTTATTTGGTGGAGGTTTTAATATGCCAATCGGATCTGTATTTAATAGTGGTGTAGAAGGGTTTAATCGAGCTAGCCAAGGTATTGAAAAAGCCAGTGCTGAGATTAACCGTGCCAGTATAGAACAGCAAGATGACGCGCAATTAGCGCAGCAACGTCAGCTTACAGCAGCACGCCCTGAAGAAGCTATTACTGCACCTGTAGCACAGCCTGCTCGTGTTGATGAAGCACTTGTTAACTTAAAAGTTGAAGAGTTTAATGCCAAGGCAAATACGCAATCAATTCAAACGGCCGATGATGTACTTGGCACGTTAATCGATATTAAAGTTTAGTATTATGAATATTGTCACGCCATTTCCTTCTATCAATATAAACACTGCAAATGTTTATACGGAAACTGCACGGCGTGACAACCAACTACGCGAAGTTATTCCTGCTCCCGCATCTAGTAGCGCAAGCAATACAGAAACCAAAGCGCAAAGTGATTCTGAAAAAGCAAAATTACCAGGCAGTAGCGATGGTGCGACGTATAACGCAACGGGGAAAATAGCAGACGAAAAGTCAGTTCAGCAGCGCGATGGAAACTCAGAAAACCCTGAGGGCTCTGAGGAAGAAAGTGAAGCAATTGAGAAAAAAGAATCTGAGCAAGAAGAGCTGCAATTAGAACAAGAACAACAACAAATTACAGAGCTAAAAGCACGAGATACTGAAGTACGAATACACGAGCAAGCGCACGCTTCTGTAGGTGGGCAACATGCTGGCTCGCCAAGCTATGAGTATCAACGTGGCCCAGATGGTACTAACTACGCAGTTGGCGGAGAAGTACAAATAGATGTGTCAGAAATTCCGGGTGACCCGCAAGCCACTATCGATAAAATGCAAACCGTGCGTGCTGCCGCATTAGCGCCTGCAGAGCCTTCGGGAGCTGATCGCTCTATTGCTGCAGATGCTACGCAAAAGCTAGCAGCGGCTCAAGCTGAGCTTGCACAACCTGAAAAAGAAGACGACGAAGACGCAAAAAGTAAGCTTGAAGCTTCATTCTCTAGCGATGAAAGCAACGATACAAAAACAGCTAAAAGTGATGAGCAAACACGTGATGCCGATGTTGAGGCACGGGCGGGGCGTATTGCTAACTTTTATCAAATGGCTACATCGCCAGCGAGCCAAAGTAGTTTTTCAGCGTTAAGTTAATAATTTAGCAAAACATAACCACAAAAAAACCGCTTACGCGGTTTTTTTCGTTTTAGCTTAGCTGTACAACTATTATTTTTTCACTTTAGCATTAGCGAACGCATCGGCAAATGCATTACCCATTAACGCATTACCGTTGTCACGTTTAGGCTTTGCAGCGCGAGGTTGCGAATTATTAGCACGTGCTTGTGGTTTTTGCGTAGCTGGCGCTGCTGACTTATTACTTGTGTCAATGTCGTCATCTAAGCGCATAGTAAAGCTTATACGTTTACGTGCAGCGTCTACTTCAACAACTTTAACCTTTACAATATCACCAGCTTTAACAACTTCACGCGGATCTGATATAAATTTATTCGTGATTGCTGAAATATGCACTAAACCATCTTGGTGAACACCTACATCAACAAACGCACCAAAATTAGCAACGTTTGAAACCACGCCTTCTAAAATCATACCTGGTTTTAGGTCACTAATTTTTTCAACACCGGCTTTAAACTCAGCTGTTTTAAATTCAGGGCGAGGATCTCGACCTGGTTTATCAAGCTCAGTAATAATATCGGTAACGGTTGGTAAGCCAAATTTTTCGTCAGTGTAATCGTTAGCAGCAAGTTTAGTTAAAAAGTCGCTGTTACCAATTAGGTTACTGACATCGACGCTATTGCGTTCACAAATGCGTTTAACAACAGGATAAGCTTCAGGGTGAACTGATGAGTTATCTAGAGGATCGCTACCATTGTTAATACGTAAAAAACCAGCCGCTTGTTCAAATGCTTTTGGCCCTAAACGCTCAACCTTTTTAAGCTCACTACGTTTAGTAAATGTGCCGTTAGCATCGCGATAATTAACGATATTTTGCGCTAATGTTTTGTTTAAACCAGATACGCGTGTAAGTAGCGGTACCGATGCCATGTTTAAATCTACGCCTACTGAGTTTACACAGTCTTCAACTACTGAAATAAGGCTTTGGCCTAATTGGCTTTGCGATACATCGTGTTGGTATTGGCCAACACCAATTGATTTTGGCTCAATTTTAACAAGTTCAGCAAGAGGATCTTGAAGGCGGCGCGCAATAGAGACAGCCCCTCGTATAGAAACATCTAAATCTGGGAATTCATTAGCTGCAAATTCAGAAGCTGAGTAAACCGATGCACCCGCTTCGCTAACCATAATTTTACTAAGCTTAAGTTCGCTGTTTGCTTTCATAAGCTCAGCAACCAACTTATCTGATTCGCGTGATGCAGTACCGTTACCAATCGCAATTAGCTCAACTTTATGCTGACGACAAAGTTGCTCTAACGTACGCACTGATTTATCCCAATGATTTTGTGGTGCATGAGGGAAAATAGTTTGTGTAGCTAGTAATTTACCTGTGCTATCAACAACGGCAATCTTACAGCCAGTACGAAGGCCTGGATCAAGACCTAAAGTAGTACGGGGGCCTGCAGGTGCTGCCATTAATAAATCTTTTAAGTTTTTAGCAAATACGTCGATTGCACCAGCTTCTGCTTTTTCGCGCATTGCCGCAAAAAATTCATTCTCTAGGTGTAATCCTAACTTAATTTTCCACGCCCATTGCACAACGTTTAATAACCAAGGACTTGCCGCTTTATATTTAATATCTAAACGATAATGATCTGCAATCATTTGAGCACACAATTGAGCTGAATTTTCAGAACTTGGCTCAGGATTCACACTTAGCTGAAGTATGCCCTCATTACGCGCTCTTAACATTGCAAGGGCTCGGTGAGAAGGTACCTTTTTAAGAAGCTCTTGATGCTCAAAGTAATCTCGATACTTTGTACCAGCTTGCTCTTGCCCTTTAATTAGCGAGCTTTCAATAGCGCCATTTTGACTAATGTGACTTCTAAACTTAGCAAGTAGCTTTGCATCTTCAGCAAAGCGTTCCATTAAAATAAACTTAGCACCATCAAGCACTGCTTTTGTATCAGCAAAGCCTTTTTCAGCATTAATAAATTGCTCTGCTTGTTGTTCAGGGTCTAGGTTTGCATTGTTAAATAACTCATTTGCAAGAGGCTCTAAGCCTGCTTCAATTGCTATTTGACCTTTAGTGCGACGTTTTGCTTTATAAGGTAGGTATAAATCTTCAAGCTCAGTTTTACTTTGTGCATTAGTTATATCGGCACTTAGCTCTGGCGTTAATTTATTTTGCGATTCGATGGTCGATAAAATAAAACTACGGCGCTCTTCTAGTTCACGTAAATACGATAAACGCTGCTCTAAAAGGCGTAATTGGGTGTCGTCTAGGCCGCCGGTAACTTCTTTTCTGTAGCGGGCAATAAAAGGAACAGTTGCGCCTTCATCAAGTAATTTTGTAGCTGCAACAACCTGTTGCTGCTGTGCGTTTAACTCACCGGCTAAACGTGCAGAGATATCGCTCATGCAAAAACCTTTTTATACAATAAAATAAGACCAGAAGCGTGTTACTGGCGCCGTTAATTGCTTGAATAATATCACAGGAGGTAGTAATAAAAAGCTCTTAAAGCAAGCTATTTCACTTGCTTTAAGATGGTTGGGAGGGGAGTAAATCAATTCAACTAAAAGAGCGCCCTAGTGAGGATGCTCAATGTTTTCTAATACTTCACTGAAAGAGTGAGCAATAGGGCTAATATGTAGTGGAATATGTAATGTTTTAGCTATTTGGCGAGCTGAAATTAAACCACAAATTTCGCTACTTGCTGTTGTTACTAATAAAAACATTACACCTTGATGCTCCATTGTTTGCAGCGCATCACCAATACATGCATAGCTTAAACTTTGCATGCTTACACCTGTAAGTCGGCTAATTGGCGTCATAATATCGCGCAAGCTTACTTCACTTCGTGGGGTATTTAAACGCTCTGCAATAATAGTAATTTTAGAGCTTTGTAAATCGGCGCTAGAAACAAGACCAATCAATTTTTGGTTCTCGTCGGTTACTAAAACAAAATCAGATTGTTGTGCACTAACTTGTTTAAGTGCATCTGTAATCGTTGTTGTATGCTCTGCACGAATAGGCGTTTTTTGAGTAAAGTTATTTACCATTTTTAGCGCTGGAGATGATAAATCAATCAATGGTTGGTCATCTGCAAATGTGCTTGCAATAACGCCGTGAGAAACATTTAGGGTACGTAATTCTTTAAAGTTAGACATAGGTAGTCACCTTAGTAGTTATAAAATTTAATTAAGTTGTAAAATAATGAATTAAATTAAATAGCTAGGTGGTCCGCGTTGGTACGCAGTGCTAAAAGGTCTGTTTAGGTTGGTGCTCTTATAAAAAGAATCTACGACATTAGGAAGTGGTTGAGGCGACCTAAAGGTAATAGTATTAACGTGAGAGTCTACGTCAAAATCGAGGTTTGCTTGGTCAGGAATGTCACAAGCAATAAAGTGATTAGATAGTTTAGCGTTATCAAGGTTTACTTCAGTGTTACTGGCATGCAGCGTCAAACTTACACTCATTAAAAGTGCAAACAATACGGCATTATTTAATATGCGCTGTACTATGTTTGACATAACCACGACCTTAATTAACTGCTTTCAAATTAAACAAATCAACTTGAATAATTCAGTTATAGCTTATTGGTTTAATTTACACAATCAAAAGTTAACATGATCTGAATCAAAACTTTTTATTTCTTTTTTTGGTAATCGATACTGTTTACATACCACTGCTTTTTACCCTGAGGAGTAGGTACTTCAAAATCGTCATCTACTTGTTTTTTAATCAGCGCCCGCGCCATAGGTGAGTCTATCGATATGTAATCTTTTCGGTCGTAAATTTCATCAGGTCCGACAATTCTGAATTTTTTAGTTTCACCTTCTTCGTTTTCAATTTCGACCCATGCACCAAAAAACACTTTTCCATCTTGAACGGGAGAGTAGTCGATGATTTTTAAATCAGGTATGCGTTTGCGTAAATAGCGTACACGACGGTCAATTTGGCGTAGCAAACGCTTGTTATATTGATAGTCTGCGTTCTCAGAGCGATCTCCGAGACTAGCTGCCCAGCTTACTATTTTTGTTACTTCTGGGCGTTTAACGTTCCATAGTTGGTCGTGTTCTTGTTGTAATTGTAAGTAACCTTCGCGGGTGACTAAATTTGTTTTCATGGTGAATTCTTTATTAGCTCTAATGGTGTGCACGTTATTAAATTTGCCAAAACTTGTCGAGCGTAAAATGTAATAAAGTACGAGTAAGTAAGCTTTGAAATGTTCAGTAACAATCTAAGCAAGTAATTAGTTTTTGATTATTAAGTTTTTCATTTATATTAACTAGTAATTGGATATAAAAATAAGAAAGAGATTATGGGACACGAAACCACAAAAGTATTAGTTGTTGATGACGATATGCGCTTACGCAGTTTGCTTGAACGTTATTTAGTAGAGCAAGGCTTTATTGTTAGAACCGCAGGAAACTCGGAGCAAATGGATAGACTCCTAGAGCGAGAAAACTTTCACTTAATGGTTCTCGATTTAATGCTCCCAGGCGAGGATGGCTTATCTATTTGTCGCCGTCTACGCCAAAAAGAAAATGAAATTCCTATTGTTATGCTTACTGCAAAGGGCGACGAAGTAGATCGCATTATTGGCCTTGAACTTGGCGCTGACGATTACATTCCAAAACCATTTAATCCACGAGAGCTACTTGCTCGCATAAAAGCCATTTTACGTCGCCGAGCAAAAGAAGTGCCAGGCGCACCTGCTGCTGAAGAAAACTTAATCGCTTTTGGTAAATTTACGCTTAATTTGGCAACGCGCGAAATGAGTGAAGGGGATAAAACAATATCGCTTACCAGTGGTGAGTTTGCAGTGCTTAAAGCGCTTGTTTCGCATCCACGTGAGCCACTTAGCCGCGATAAGCTAATGAACTTAGCGCGTGGCCGCGATTACAGTGCGCTTGAGCGAAGCATTGATGTGCAAGTGTCGAGACTTCGCCGCATGATCGAAGTAGATGCTGCCAATCCACGATATATTCAAACCGTTTGGGGTTTGGGGTATGTGTTTGTTCCCGATGGTGAAAAGTAATATTTATGGGCATGTTTCCGCGCAGTGCTTTTGGACAAACTGTTTTTTTAGTGGCGGCTCTGCTGCTCATAAATCAAATAGTGTCTTATGTTACGGTTAGTTTTTATGTTGTAAAACCAACCATTGAGCAAGTCAACTTGATGCTTGCTAAGCAAATTAAAACAGTATTCATTGACTGGGAAGATGGCGTTGAAATAAACGACGAAGTATCTGCAAAGTTTTTTGAAATTACCGGCATTGAAGTCATGACGCAGCGCGAAGCAATGCGCCAAGGGCTTGGGCAAAGCCGCGAATATTCTATGCTATCGCGCAGCATGACTGAGCAACTTGGTGGTTATTCTCGTGTACGTATTAGCCAAACTGATCCGTTGATTTATTGGGTTGAAGCACCGCAAGCGCCAGGTTATTGGGTAAAAGTACCGCTTAAAGGCTTTAAAGAGAACAACTTAGAGTTTTTAACTTTTTACTTATCAAGTATTGGCTTTTTAAGTGTGCTGGGTGGGTGGTTGTTTGCAAGACACCTTAATAGACCATTAAAAGCACTGCAACAAGCTGCAGTGAAAGTGGGTAAAGGCGACTTTTCTACCAAGTTAGAAGAACAAGGCTCAACAGAAGTAATAGAAGTAACGCGCGCGTTTAACCAAATGTCGCGCGGAATTGCTGCACTTGAAAACGACCGCCGTTTACTAATGGCCGGTGTATCTCATGATTTACGTACGCCGCTTACGCGTATCCGTTTAGCCACCGAAATGATGGTTGATGAAGATGACTATCTCCGTGAAGGTATTATTTACGATATAGAAGACATGAACGGGATTATTGATCAGTTTATTGAGTATCTACGCCACCATAAACGTGAAGAACTAAGTTGCGAAGATATAAATGCTTTAGTTGCCGAGGTTGTCAATTCTGAGCTTCAGCATCAACGTACTATTACGTTTAAAAGTAATCCAAATATAGGCAATATACCGTTAAGCTCTGTGGCTATTAAGCGTGTAATTACCAACATGATTGGTAATGCACTGCGTTATTCTGAGGGCGATATTGAAGTACTTAGCTACTTTAATTCAAACAAAAAGTATGTAGTTATCGCTGTAAACGATAATGGCCCCGGCATTCCTGAAAACGAACTAGAGTCTGTGTTTGAGCCCTTTAAACAAGGCGATGCTGCACGTGGCAGTGAGGGTAGTGGCTTAGGCCTTGCCATTATTAAACGCATTGTTGATATGCACGACGGTAAAGTAAAACTAGAAAACCGCCCAGAAGGCGGTTTAAGTGCACAAGTATATTTGCCAATAAAGGTATCAACCCCTGCATAGTAAATGCAGGGGGCCCATTATATTAAAGTGCTTTAAAACGAATAGCTGTACCGCCACTAGTGGCTAATTTAAGCGTTAGTTTATCGCTTGCAGTTACAACACGTTTTTCGATAGCTAGATCGTACGGATTGTTTTTCCACTCTGCGCTTTTACCATCTTTATAAATTTGTGCTTCAAATTTTTTGCCTTGCTCTAAAAAGTCGAGTTTCACCTCAATAGTTCTGGCTTGTTCGTCAGTAACAGCGCCTAGGTACCAATCATTTCCTGAGTATTTAGTGCTTTTACGTTCTTTACGAGCGAATACAATAAAGTCGCCTACTTCACCATCAATAGCAATACTTTGCTGCCAATCTGTTGGTACGTCTTGAATGAATTGAAATGCATCGGGCTTAGCCAAGTAGTTTTTAGGTAAGTCGGCAGCCATTTGAATTGGGCTATACAAAACAACATAAAGTGCAAGTTGTTTGGCAAGTGTAGTTTGTGGGCGGTTTGTATCGCCTCCTAAACCATTAAAGCTCATATCAAAAATACCTGGCGTAAAGTCCATTGGTCCTGCAAGCATGCGGGTAAAAGCAAGCATTGGTACATGCTCTGGTGGATTAGGTGGTGAACCCCATGCATTATATTCTTGTCCGCGTGCACCTTCGCGCGCAATCCAGTTTGGATAAGTACGGCGCAGGCCTGTATCTTTAATTGGCTCGTGAGTATTAATGCTAATTTTATGCTTAGCCGCAAGTTTTACGTTATAAAGGTATTCGTTAACCATAAACTGGCCGTCATGCCATTCGTGGCGAGCAATACCGTTTTTGTCTATACGTTTTATATTTCCGCCATCGGCTACATAACCTGTTTTTACTTGGCTTACGTTTGATTTTTCGTAAAGGGCAAAAGCATCTTCCATTTGGTCACGGTAGTTGCTTACATTGCCTGATGTTTCATGGTGGCCAATGAGCTGTACGCCTTTTTCTTTGCCGTATTGAGTCAGTGCTGCTATATCAAAGTCGTCGTACGGTTTGGTAAAGTTAAATACATCGCCATTAAAATACCAATCGCCATCCCAACCAATATTCCAGCCTTCAACGAGTACGCCATCAAAACCATACTGCGCTGCAAAATCCATATAGTATTTTGTGGTTTGCGTAGTGGCGCCGTGTTTTTTACCGCTACCCCAAGTTTGCGTGTTTATATGCATACCCCACCAAATACCCACGTATTTGCCAGGCTTAACCCACGACACGTCACCGAGTTTATTAGGCTCGTTTAGGTTTAGTATTATATCTGAATTAACTAAGCCAACAGCGCTGTCGGCTATTTGAATGGTGCGCCATGGTGTTTTAAAAGCGCCTTGTTTTTTAACTGCAACACCATCTGACCACGGTGTTAAATCGGCAGTGAACGTACCAGAGCGGCGTTGATTAAGCACCATGCCTGCGTAATCAACAAGTGCGGCTTCATGAATACTAATATGAGTACCGTCACTTGTTTTAAACGTAAATGGTGTGTGAGCTAGTGGAGCTTCGTTAAGTGGGGTAGTGTTGTAAACATATTCGTAGCGGTTCCAGCCACGAGCAGGTATCCACCATGCTGTTGCATCATGGCTATTGTTTATTGCAAATTCAGTTAACTCTTTGGTGATTTCTGTATGTTCGAACCCGGCTTGTTGTGGTACTTCGTATCTAAAACCTACACCACTATCAAATGCTTTAAATCGAATAGTGTAGGTACCTTTATTTGGCTCGTTTTTTGTAAAGGTAACGGCTACTTCGTTATATTCGTCAACAACGTTTTGGCGTTCGCCCCAGGGTTGTTGCCACTGCGAGTTAACGCTTTGTTGTTCAATGCTTTTAATTTTAAAGCCATCGCTAAAAGCTGCTTGTGTTTTAAATTCAAACCCCAGTAAAGATTTGTTTATAACCGCTTTGTTTTTAAATTTTATTGCGTAGCTTGGCGTGTTGTTCTCGTCAGAGATGCTTACTGTTATTTGTGTGTCTGGCGATTTTAGCTCTACGGTTTGTCCGTAGCTATTACTAGCAAAGGCTAAAAGCACAAGTGCTGGTATTCTCATGGTGTGTCCTTAGATGAGTCGGTGGTGACATCTAAGGATAATGACTGTTGATGATTAATACGACTGCTTACATACGTATTCAATGTTTTAAAAAATAGAAAGAATTTGGTGGCTTAATCGGTCTATAATGTAAACAAATTGATAATAGCGACAAGAAAATGATAAAAAGCTTACTTTATGTATTTTTACTAAGTGTTAGTACTGGAGTTTTTGCAGCAAATATTACAATTAAAAATGCTAATAATGACCCATTACCTAATGCTGTTGTATGGCTAACTGCAGGAGACCCCTCTAGCGTTATTCCTCCAGAAGCACCTTATGCGATGACCCAGCAAAATAGAGAATTTAAGCCGCGTATTTTAGTTGTCCCACAAAATGCAAAGGTAGAGTTTCCGAATGCGGACTCAATCATGCATCATGTTTATTCATTTTCTAAAGCCAAAACGTTCGAATTAAAGCTATATAAGGAGCACCCAAAAGCGCCCATTACTTTTGATCAAACGGGTGTTGTTGAGCTTGGCTGTAATATTCATGATTGGATGTTAGGTTATATTGTGGTGGTAGATAGTACTATTTTTGCAATCACTGATGAAAACGGGAATGTTGATTTAAATGCCAATGCAGGCGAATACACGTTAAGTGTTTGGCATTCTGGATTTAGTGATATTAGTAAGGTTGAATCTCAAACTATTACTGTGGCTACTAACCCGATCACTTACAAAGTAAAGCAGGAAATTGCGGAGCAAATTGACTTTGCTACGGATGAATTTGATGACTATTAATCGCTTAATGAGGCTGGCATTTTTAGCCGGTGCTTTATGTTTTAGTAATGCATTGTATGCACAAGTAAAAGGCTTGATACAAATTAGAGCCGTGCAGGGGGACGATATACGTAGCTTCCAAGAGGGCGGCCTTGGGCTATATCGGCACGATACTAAAAGCGACGAACTTATTTTATCCCAAGGTATTTTAGATTTTAATGTTGATTTAGCATCTAGTTGGTCGGCTCATGGGGTGTTAAATGCGAATCAAGATCCTGACGTTGGCCTTGGTTTTACACAGGCTTATATAAAGTATCAGCCGCTATCTAACAGCAACTATAAATGGCACATGCGCGTGGGGGGCTTTTACCCACTTATGTCGCTTGAAAATCCTGATATAGGGTGGACTTCTCCTTATAACTATACAAACTCAGCTATTAATAGCTGGATAGGCGAGGAAGTACGCACTGTTGGCGCAGAGGTAACTATTAAGCGCCCAGCAAAACGTTTCAACAGCGCTCATAGCTTTAGTTTTGTAGGTGCTACATTTAAAGGCAATGACCCTGCAGGTACTTTACTTGCGTGGCGTGGTTTTGCATTACACGATAGACAAACTACATTTAACGAAAGTATTAAATTTGCGCCTATAGCGGCATTAAATGCATACGAATTACGTTGGCAGGCTAATCAGGTTTTACCGTTTGAAGAGGTAGACGGGCGTTTTGGCTATTACGCTGGCGTACATTGGGATTACTTAAAAAAATCACAATTTCGAATTTATTATTACAACAATAACGGTGACCCAACCACACTCAATATTAGTACAGGGCAGTATGCTTGGGATACTCGCTTTACAAGCGCTGCTTGGCTTTATAAGTTTAATAGTAAAACACGTTTAATAGCACAGGTACTTAATGGTAAAACTGAAATGGGCAGTAACGCATTAATTGATAATGCTTTTTATAGCCATTATTTAATGCTGAGCCATAAAGAAGGCAAACATCGAGTTTCAGTACGTTATGATTATTTTAAAGTTACTGACAACGACACCACTGCGTTTGACCCTAATGCAAGTAATGGGGAAGGCTTAACCGCAACATGGCGCTACCAGCTCACTAATAAACTACAAATAGGGGTTGAAGGTTCTGCACTTAAAAGTGTTGCAAAAAATAGAGAGCCAATTGGATTTAATGAACGAATCTCGCAGCAGCAAATAATGCTAAATGCGCAATGGCGTTTTTAAAAGTATAAAAAAGGGAGCATTTAAATGCTCCCTTTTTAGTTTAATAAAATTGGTATAGATTATACC
>NZ_BADV01000070.1:0-2733 GCF_000238895.1 Pseudoalteromonas sp. BSi20429
ACTAAATTCTAATTACATAATCCTATGAAACCTAGGTATTTTTTATTAAGGAATGGTATATTTACAATTATAAATAACAAAAACGTTATTGATAAATAGATATTCCAAAATTAATAAAATAATTTATATAGCAGCACATATAATTAAAATTATGTAATGAAAATAAGGATTTAGTTTTCCTTATATTTTAAGAGGTTTACGTGGTAAAGCTATCAAATACAGAAATTAGAAAGCTAGATGATGCAGCCAGAGCAGGGTGGTTATATTATGTTGGCGGTAACACACAAGATGAAATTGCTAAAAAGCTAAATATATCTCGTCAATCTGCACAAAGAATGGTCGCATTATCTGTGAGCCAAGGTCTAATTAAAGTTAGACTTGACCACCCGATTGCTAAATGTATGGACTTGGCCGAAAAATTAAAAAGCCGTTTTGGGTTAGATTCGTGTGAAGTTGTACCGAGCGATCCATCTGAACCATCGTCCACGCTTGGTTTGGCTCAAGCTGGCGCGGCTGAAATAGAACGTCATTTAAAATCAGAACAACCCAAAGTACTTGCTATGGGAACCGGTCGAGTTTTACGTTCATGTGTAGATGAGCTAAGAACTGTTGATTGTCCGCAACATAAAATTGTAGCAATGCTAGGTAATATGGCTTTGGATGGATCGGCTTCACCTTATGATGTTGTAGTAAGAATGGCCGAACACACCAATGCAAAACATTACCCAATGCCATTGCCAGTTTTACCAAGAAGTATTGAAGAAAAAGAACAGTTACATGCACAACAAAATATTACCGGTAATTTAAAACTCGCTAAAGATGCCGATGTAACATTTGTGGGTATTGGTAGCTTAGGTGAAAAGTCGCCATTACATATAGATGGTTTTATTGATGCGCAAGAACTTAAAGAGTTACAAGATCTTGGTGCAGTTGGTGAAATGATTAGTTGGGTGTTTGATAAAAACGGTAAGCTTTTAGATTGCACAGTGAATCAGCGTGTAGCAAGTACGCCATTAAAAACAAATGCTAACAAACAGATTTATGCGATAGCTGCTGGTGAAGAAAAAGTGTTAGCCATTTTGGGCGCAGTAAGGTCAAACATGATCAGCGGATTAATTACTAACGAATATACAGCTGAGCGTTTATTAAGTATTGATTAAACAAATTGATAAATAAAGTATCTGTATTAGTAATAGCTGTTATTGTAATAAAATCACTTAATGTCCGATACCGTCTAGTATTGGACATAACAAGGGCGCGTTTAAGCGCTCTTTCTATATATGTATTAACTACCTATAATTTATATTATGTTAAATAGCATAAATAAATACATAACCAAGTTACTCACCTTCATTAATTAACGTATAAACGCGATATTTTGACTATTTAATAAGCATTAACCTACTTATCTTAATAGTCAGTACCTTACCCATTTACGGTATTAGCTTCTTGAACATATAAAAATACCGCTTGGTTATTAATATTATCAAGCGGTATAAACAATTATTACCTAATAGCTACTTTATCTAATTAAATCTAAGTTATTGAAAATAATGTATTTTAAATTATCCTACTAATTTACTAGAATCTTTTATCATTCATAAATTCACTAATAAGATCAGACACTTTATCTGGATGTTCATCAATAACCCAATGAGCGGCTCTATCTATCCAAATCAATGATGAATTTGGAATTGCTTCTTCTAACATTGGCGCATACTTTGGCTTTTGAAACTTGTCTTCTTTACCCCATATTATGAGTGTTTCATGAGGTAAGCTTTTAAGATCGCCTGTAATAGCTTCGGTATATTCTTTATTGAGCCTGCGCATGTTACTAAATAAAGCGGCTTTTCCTTTTTCATTACTCCATGGTGCTAAGTATATTTTCATCAACTCTTCAGTCATTACGCTCGAGTCGTAAACACCTTTGGGCATAAAATCTGTTAATGTATCGACAAATTCAGCTACAGTTGTTTTTTCTTCTACACCTGGTTCTAGCAAAGGTTCAAATTCTGGTATTGGCCAAGAGTCAAAACATACACTATCAATTAAAACCAGCCCGTTTACTTTATCCGGATGATTTACAGCCATTAATTGAGCAACACCACCACCAATATCATGTGCAGCAATATTAACTTTAGAAATACCGAGTTCATCCATAAACTTACACATTATTCTACATTGCGCATTTATAGAAACATCGGTGTTAATTGGCATATCAGATTCACCAAAGTTTAGTAAATCAGGCGCTATTACTCGATGTTGTGATGCAAGTTTTGGCATCACATTTCGCCATAAAAATTTATTGGTTGGTATTCCGTGTATCAATAATAAAGGTGTTCCTTGTCCCATTTCTTGATAAGCAATTTGATGACCTTCTACTGTAACGTACTGTGTCTTGTTCATAATTTTGCCTCTTTAACTTTAAAAATTATATTATTTAGTAAACTATAAAATTAGAATATAGCCTTATAAAGCAAATTCCGTCCCAATATGAGTATTTATTAGTTATTAAAAATCTTAATGTTTTAAAAGTTAAACCCGTGTGATACGTGGGCTCTAGGCTAAATAAATTTACTGACTTTATAATATGCAGTGTTTAATAATTGTGATTATCAAACCGCTTTAAGAAGTGTGAAACGATGACTCGTATACATGCAACAATTACAAAAGCGTAGTTTGTAATACTTTAAAGGAATAATTTGAAGTAATTATTCTTATTAAAGGACTTTT